>CAMLEF010000436.1 GCA_946478675.1 uncultured Flavobacteriales bacterium
CGGTGCTCACCGCCATTCACGTCACAACATGATCACGGCGGTGATGACGGGCAGCAGCATCGCTCCGCATATCCGGCAGATCACGGACAACAACCTGCGCGTTTGCGGCGGCGAAATGCAGACGCTCAACGGCGAAATGTTTCTCTTCTTCGGTCATAATTTCTACGGTCGTTATTCCGATCCGCCGCAGCCGACATTCACGCAGCTCTACACGAACGAGATCAAACGCTTTACGATCAACGACGACGGCGTGAACCTTTCCATCTCGAATTATTCGGCGGTTGCGGATACGAATAATTTTCGCCGGCGTGATCTCAACCTCGGGCCGGTCGTTCTTCCCGACGGCAGCTTCGGCGTTTGCGCCTACAGCGGCGTGTTCCAGAAGAACGTGAACTGGCCGTGGCCCTGGCCGATCAATTACGACCCGGTGAACGGTGCGGTCGTGGATTCTTCGTTCAGCCAGCGCATGAACAATTACACCTGCGCGCTCGCCCCGCTGTATGATTCCGTGCAGCGAACGATGTACACAGTGCTGTTCGGCGGCATGAGCCAGTACAATTACAATCCCGTAAGCGGACAGCTCGTGTTCGATTCGCTCGTGCCGTTTGTCGGCGACATTTCCGTGCTTGTGCACGATGCTGCGGGACAATGGGCGCAGGTGCCGCTCGCGCTGCAGATGCCGGACAGCCTGCAGGGCAGCAACATGAAATTCATCCCGGTTTCGTCCGCGCCGATGTATGCGAATGATGTCATCAGACTGCGCGAGCTCAGCGGTCGTGTGCTGGCAGGTTATCTCGTCGGCGGGATCGTTTCTTCCGCAGCGAATCAACCGCCGATGACGTGGGCGAATGATACGGTTTATCGCGTCTGGATCACACCGGATCAAAATCTTCTTGCAGTGGCGCAGCCCGAAGCCGAAGGAACGGTCGACGTTTTTCCGAATCCCACGCGCGATCACGTTACCGTTCGTATGCACAGCGATGAATCATCCCGCGTGATGCTGATCGATGCTTCCGGACGCGTGGTGCGTGATGAGCAGGTGAACGGCAGGGAAGATGTGAACTGGGAAACAGCTTCGCTTGCGCCGGGAATGTACATGGTGCAGGTGATTGCCGGGAAAACGGTGCTGCGGAAAAAATTATCCGTGCTTTAAAAATTTCAGAAGTGACTGGAGAAGCTGGTGAGCAGGTAATACCCGCTGATCAGCACGTGCAAGGCGAGGTACACCAGCAGGAAAATCCGCGTGCGTTGGTTGTTGATCGCGACGGCAAAACCGATGAGCAACCCGGTCGTGAGCACGAAGCTGACCACGTTGAATATTTTGTAAAAGCCGGAAATGCTGGCGGGTGTTGGCGTGAGCACATGCATGAACACGTACAGCCCCAATGCCTGGAATATGGCCAGTACTAATTCCCAGCTCAGCAGGATCATCAGGAAGGTGGCGCTTTTATCGGGCTGCTGCGCCTGCGGAAACGCAAAGGGATTATAAGCAGACGGGCCGTTTGCATCGCGGAGCATTGTGCCGCAATGATTGCAGAAGTTGGCCTGGTCGGCGTTGTAAGTCTGGCAGCGGGGACAGTTCATCGGGAAGGCTTTTTTCAAATATAAAGCGTTCCTGTCCCGTATATTTGCTTCGTGTCCCAACGCGTCGATTATTTTGCAGATGTAGTATTGCCGCTGGCCCTGCCGAACCTGTACACGTATCGTGTTCCGCAGGTGCTGAACGGGCTGGTGAAGCCGGGCATGCGCGTGGTGGTGCAATTCGGCAAATCGAAATTGTATTCCGCGATCGTCTGGCGCGTGCATGAAACGGCGCCTTCCTACACGGCGAAATACCTGGAATCCGTGCTCGACCCGGAGCCGGTGGTGACGGAGCAGCAGCTGAAATTCTGGGAATGGATGAGCGCGTATTACCTCTGCACGCGCGGCGAAGTGCTGCTGGCGGCATTGCCGTCGGGATTGCGGCTCACCAGCGAAACGCGCGTCATCCTCAACAGCGCGTGGCAGGGCGACCGCAACGAGCTCGACGATGAAGGTTATTCCATCTGCGAAGCGCTGACGCTGCGGCAAACGCTCACGCTCGAAGACATCAGCGCGATCCTCGATCGGAAGACGGTGTACCCTGCGGTGCGCAAATTGTTCGACATCGGCGCGATCCTCGTGTATGAAGAGTTGCAGCAGCGTTACCTGCCGAAGTTCGAAGAATACGTGCGGCTTTCTGAAGAATACGACAGCGAAGAGAAGCTGAAAGAAACGCTCGACCGGCTGGAGAAAAAAGCATTCAAGCAGCTGAGCATGCTGATGGCGTTCCTGCATTTGTCCGATCGTTACGGCAAACGCAACGAGCTCATCCGCAAAAGCGATTTGATCAAAACGGCCGGTGGCGATTCGGCAGCATTGGCGGCGCTCGTGAAAAAAGGCGTGCTGGCGATCGAAGAGCAGGAAGTTTCGCGGCTCGTGCTGAAGGCCGGGGCCAACAAGGAATTAGTGCTGAGCGCGCTCCAGGAAACCGCGCTGGCGTCGATCCGGAAACATTTTGAAACGAAAGACATCTGCCTGCTGCACGGCGTTACGTCGAGCGGCAAGACGGAAGTGTATACGCGGCTCATCACGGAGCAGCTCGAACAACATAAGCAGGTGCTGTACCTGTTGCCTGAAATTGCGCTGACGACACAGCTGATCGTTCGCCTGCAAAAACATTTCGGGGAGAAAGTGCTCGTTTACCATTCACGCTTCAACGAAAACGAACGCGTGGAAGTGTGGAAGGAAGTGCTGAAAGGAAATCCGGCCGTGGTGATCGGTGCGCGTTCGGCGGTGTTTCTTCCGTTCCGTGAGCTGGGCCTTGTTGTGGTGGATGAAGAGCATGATTCTTCGTTCAAGCAGCAGGAGCCTTCGCCGCGTTACAACGCCCGTGAAAGCGCGATCTGGTTGTCGAAGCTGCACGGCGCCAAAACGCTGCTCGGTTCTGCGACGCCTTCCGTCGAGAGCATGCACCACGCGAAGAACGATCGTTACGGCCTGGTGGAAATGACCGAACGTTTCGGCGGTTCCGAATTGCCGGAGATCACGATCACCGACATCAAAGACGCGTCGCGGCGCAAGCTGATGAAGTCGCATTTTTCGCCGCTGCTGACGGAGCGCACGGAAGCGGTGCTCGCGGAAGGCGGACAAGTGATCTTCTTCCAGAACCGCCGCGGATTTGCGCCGTCGATCGAATGCCAGAGCTGCGGGCACATCCCGCATTGCGTGCGCTGCGATGTATCGCTGACGTATCACAAGCATTCCGAGCAGCTGCGTTGCCATTACTGCGGCTGGACGACTT
>CAMLEF010000437.1 GCA_946478675.1 uncultured Flavobacteriales bacterium
AAATCATAGCATTCAGTCGGTTGCTGCTCCGCCTCAAAAAGAAGCGGCGGGCCCGCGGTTCGAAGTGTTCGGTCATCCGCTGCTGACGGATGGCGACGGAAATCTTTTTGTGATTCACGCTTCCGACGTTTCGGATACAGCGAAAATGCTCGTGACGAAAACGCAATGGTCGGGCAAAACGTTTACGGAGAAATGGACGGTTACGCTGCCCGGTTTTTTCCGCGATCCCGCAAAAGCCGACAGCAAAGGCGCATTCGAAACGGTATTCTCCGACGGAAATCCCGAATTCGATTTCCAATGGTTCATGCTGGATTCCGGCAAGCTGATCCTCATCTCGCAATTGCAAATGATCTGTCTCGACTCGGGGACCGGAAAGATCCTCTGGCAAAAACCGCTTTGATCGTTTGTTCGTATATCGTTCCATAACTTCCGCCCGATGTCATCGATCGCAATCACCCACGCTCCTTCTTTTTACGAACGCATTGTGCTGGATATGCTGGCCCGCATGGATCGCGGACGGCTCGACGTTTCGCTTCCCGGCGGACAAACGGTAACGCTCGGCAATGGCGAAGGCGGTGTGCGCGCCGACATCACGGTGAACGACCAGGATTTTTTCCGTCGCTGCGTGCTGTACGGCGATGTCGGTTTCGGTGAAGCGTATACCGACGGGCTTTGGGATACGACCTCGATCACGAACGTCATCAAATGGTTTTTGCTGAACATCGACAATGCGCCGAACGTTTCCGGCAGCCAGGTAAAAACCGCCGTGCTCGGTTCGTTGCGGTTGTTCAACAAGCTCACGCATCTTCGTCGCGCGAATACGCTGGACACGGCACGCAAAAACATCAGCGAGCATTACGATCTCAGCAATGAATTCTTCTCGCTCTGGCTCGATCCGACGATGACGTATTCCAGCGCTTATTTCCGCGAAGCAGGAATGACGCTCGAAGAAGCGCAGCATGAAAAGTACGATCGTCTTTCGCGCAAGATGAACCTGAAGCCGGAGCATCACGTGCTGGAGATCGGCAGCGGCTGGGGCGGCAACGCGATTCACATGGCGAAGAACTACGGCTGCAAAGTCACGAGCATTACGATTTCAGAAGAACAGCAGAAGCTCGCGACGGAACGCGTGAAAGCGGCAGGACTTTCCGATCGCGTGAACGTGATCCTCGAGGATTACCGCAAGATGGAAGGGCAGTTCGATCGCATCGTCAGCATCGAGATGCTCGAGGCGGTGGGCGCGCAGTTCTACGATATTTATTTCCGGCAGCTGCATCGCCTGCTGAAGAAAGACGGTGTGGTGGCGCTGCAGGTGATCACGTGCCCCGATTCGCGTTTCGAAGAATTGCGTCGCGGCGTCGACTGGATCCAGAAGCATATTTTTCCCGGTTCGCTGCTGCCTTCGGTGGCGGCGATGAACCGCGCGGTCAACAATACCGGCGACCTCACGCTGGTCGACCTGAAAGACCTCGGGCAGGATTATGCGCGCACGCTGGCCGCCTGGTGCTCGAATTTCAATCGCGTCAAAGACAAATTGGAGTCGCTCGGCTTCGATGAACGCTTCCGCCGCAAGTGGAATTATTATTTCTGCTACTGCGAAGCCGCATTCGCCATGCGCAACATCAACGTGCTGCAGCTGATCTATTCGCGACCGAACAACCTCAGCTGGTAACGGCCGCGCTTCCCGTATCTTTGCCGCATGCCGCAGGTAACGCGCTTGCGCACCCTCATCGCGCGACATTTTAATATCACGAACGACGAAGCCGATCGCATCATCGGTGCTGGTCGCGTGCGTGTCAATGGAAAGTCTGCGCCACCGGCGGCGAAGCTCGAGCTGTGGGAAGAAGTGTCTGTCGACGGAACAATCATTCGTGCGGGAAAACCGTTTGTCTACATCAAATTTCACAAGCCACGCGGCATTGAGTGTACGCTCAACGAAGCGATCGCGGATCACCTGTACACGGTTTTTCATCACGAAGAACGATTGTATCCTGTCGGGCGTCTCGATAAAGATTCCGAAGGTCTGCTGATCATGACGAACGACGGCGACGTGTTCCGCAACGTGGCGATCAGCGAAAAAGAAAAGGAGAAAGAATATATCGTGACGATCGATCAGCCGGTGAGCGAAGAATTTTTGCGGATCATGGCAGAAGGCATCGTCATTATGGGACAACTTACGCGTCCGGCGAAAACGTTTGCGGTGGAAAATGATCCGAACTCTTTTCGCATTATTCTCACGCAGGGACTGAACCGGCAGATCCGCCGCATGTGCTACAAGCTCGGTTGCAAAGTCACGCGGCTCATCCGCACGCGCATCGTGAACGTGGAGCTCGGAACGCTCGAAGCAGGGAAGTGGGAGCCGTTGTCGCCGGAAGAATTGCGTGTGCTGAAGAGCAGCTAAAAACTTTCCCGCAGTGAACGCAAAGTGATCCCGATGCGCTGAAGATCGGATGCGGAAGGAATACGTTTCATTTGCTGCAGCCCGAGCAAATTGTCTTTCGTGACGGGCAACGTTACGCCGAGCGATGCAGCAGCAGCGATCATCATCTTTGCCATCCCGAAAGGCAGACGCACAAATCGCGGCTTCACGCCGATCGCGTTGCAGAGTGTGGCGTAAAACTCCCGATAAGGAACAGGAGCATCACTCGCCACCACGAAACGACCGTGGAGATCAGCCGTGATGATTTTTTCAATGGACATCACGAGATCATCGACATGCACGAACTGCACCGGTTGATCGCCTTTGCCGAAAAGCGGAATGAGGTTTTTCTTTTCGAGATACTTTCGCATCGAAGCGAACAGTCCGCCGCCGCCGAGCACCAGCCCTGCGCGTATCACCGTTCCGTTCTTTTCCAGGAATAATTTTTCGATCGCCGCTTTCTGCCGGCCGTAAACGGAAAGCGCCTGCTCGTCCGCAGACAGACTGGAAAGAAAAATTTGCTGCTTTACGTTTTTATATTCCAGCGCACGAAGCAATTTTTCCGAGCCGGAAACATTCTGCGCAAAAGCGTCGTTATGTTTTTCCTGCTTCACATACGCCGCATGAATGAACGCGTCAATCTCATCCGGAAGGACGAGCGTTTCTTCAGAAGTAAAATCGTGTTGGAAATACAGCACGCCCGGAATGATCTTCTCCGGCATCGTCCGCACGAGCGCGATCACGTTCCAGTTCAACGCAACAAAACGAACAGCAATATGTGATCCGATGAAACCGGTAACGCCTGTAAGCAGCAGCGTTGGACGTCGCATGCCGCTAATGTAGAAAAAGGTTGGTTGGGTTGGATGGGTTGGAAAGGTTGGTTGGGTTGGAAG
>CAMLEF010000438.1 GCA_946478675.1 uncultured Flavobacteriales bacterium
ATTTCAGCAGCCCCGATGCGAATGCGGTTCTTACGGATCGAATCGACTTTATCCATCGACACGATAAACGATTTGTGCACGCGGATGAAATTGCCTTTCGGTAAAAGATCTTCCACCGCTTTCAGGCTCATGCGCGTGAGCAACGGGCGCGGCTGCTGGTCGAGGTACAGCTTGATGTAGTCTTTCAGCCCTTCGATGTAAAGAATATCCGCGAAGCGCACTTTCACCAGGCTGTACTCGGAATTGATGAAGATGTAATCGTTCTTCGGAGCTGCAGTTTCCGGTTTCGCGAGACGAAAATGATCGCGGACTTTATTGACGGCTTTCAGAAAGCGCGCGAACGGCACCGGCTTCACGAGATAATCGACCGCGTCGAGCTCGAATCCTTTGTGCGCATATTTCTCGTACGCCGTAATGAAAATGACGAACGGCTTGTGCGGCAGCGAAGCGATAAAATCCGTTCCCGTCATGCCCGGCATCTGGATGTCGATGAACACCAGATCGATCTTTTCCTTCTGCAGCACCTCCATCGCTTCGAACGCATTTTTGCAGCGCGCCACCAAATGGAGGAACGGCACCTGGCGGATGTTGTCTTCCAGCAGGTCCAAAGCCAGCGGCTCGTCGTCGACAGCGATGCAGTTGATCATGCGAGAGAAATTTTCAGTTGCGCGAGATGAATGTTGTCGCGTTTCGAAAGCTGCAGCTCGTATTTGCCGGGATACAGCAGGTCGAGGCGGCGGCGCACATTCGAAAGACCGATCCCGGAAGAGCGTTCCGGCGCCTGTGCGGCAGGATGGAATTTGTTTTCGACCTCGAACAGCAGCGTCGTTCCTTTTTGTTCGAGACGAATGCGGATGAACGGATTGTTCAGCACTTCGGTGCCGTGCTTGAAAGCATTTTCTACAAACGGGATCAGCAGCATCGGCTCGAGCAGTTGTTGCGCGGCAGAAGCATCTGTCAGCAATTCCGTGGAAATGCGCACCGCGCCGCCGAAACGCAGCTGTTGCAAATCGATGTAATCTTCGAGGTAATCGACTTCGCGCTGCAGGCTGATTTTCTCATCTGGAACGTACAGCATGTAATGCAGCAATCCCGAAAGACGAATCAGCGAAGGCTCGAGCAGGTCGGATTTTTTTCGCGCGAGCGAGACGAGGCTGTTGAGCACGTTGAAGATGAAATGCGGATTGATCTGCGAGCGAAGAAACGTCAGCTCCGATTGCAGGTGCGCGGTCTCACGTTCTTTGTTCGCTTCATCTTCTTTCACGCGATCGGATACCGTGCGGTACGTTGTGCTGATGGCCATGATGAGGAAGAACGGGAAGCTCGTGAAGAGCACGCGGCTGCGGAAGATCTGACTGAGCGTGGGCGGCGGCGGTGTTTCGCCGGGAACCAGCACATGCCCGTGCCATTCGCGGAAACCGAAAGGCGAGAAGCTGATGTTTTCGATGAAGATGAACAGCGCCAGCAATCCGAGCAGCGAAAAAATATAGACGGCGATGCGGCGTCGGTTGAAGAAACGCGGAACGAGAATGAAGGCGTTGAAATAAAACAGGAAGATCCAGTAAACGCGTGAGAAGATCGTTTCCGGCAACGGCGGCGCGGGAAGATTGTGCGGGCGCTCGCCGATGTACGGCAGCAGGAACACGAGCCCCCACAGGAGCACGTGCAGCGCGATCAGCCACTTCGAACGAAAAATTCCCGTGTCCTTCACAATGTAAAATTAACCGCTTATTCCGGCACTGAACGAAGCGCAGACAGGAGGCCTGTTTTTGCATCCGAAAGCCGTTTTTCCGCAGACGATCGGAATTGCAATCTGCAGTTGGCAGTCTTTCATTCTGCAGATTGCCCACTGCCCACTGCCTTTTGTGCGCTTTGCGACTTTGCGGTTATATTTGAACTGTCTTCATTTTCAATGGCCGAGCTCGTCATTCCCGTATTCAAACCTGTGGTTCCGCCGGTGAAATTCACCACGGCACGCGGCGCGAAGATCCGTTACGCCGACACCGGGAAAGGACGCGCGATCGTGTTGCTGCACGGATTTCTCGAATCGCTGGAAGTCTGGTTCGGCAATGGCTTCGCAGATGCGCTCGCAAAAAAATTCCGCGTCATCGCCATCGATCTTCCGGGACATGGAAAATCCGAATGCATCGGTTACGTGCAGCAGATGGAACGAATGGCGGACGTCGTCAAAGACGTGATGGATCACATCGGGCTTCGCCGTTACGTCGTCGTCGGACATTCGATGGGCGGTTACGTCGCGCTCGCGTTCGCAGAAAAATACGTCGACAACCTCAGCGGGCTTTGCCTGTTCCATTCCACCGCGCGTCCCGACAGCGAAGAAAAAAAACTCAATCGTGAACGCGGCATTCGTGTCGTCAAGCGAAGTCCTGTCCGCTACACGAACCAGCACGTGATGACGTTGTTCGCGCTCGCCAACCAGCGGTATTTCAAAAAAGAGATCAACTGGCTGCGGCGGATGGCTGCGAAAACAAAAAAGCAGGCGATCGTAGCCTGTCTCGAAGGCATGAAGATCCGTCCCTCGCGCGAAGTCATCCTGAAATTTTCGTCGTATCCTGTTTTCTTCATTGCCGGCAAACGCGACAACGTTGTTCCTTTCGAAACGGTGGAAGAACAAGCGATGTTGCCGAGAGACGGTCGCCTGTTGCCGTTGGAACGCACGGGCCACATGGGCTTTCTCGAAGCGAAAGACCTGACGCTGAAAAAGCTGCTTGCGTTTACAGGGTCCTGTTACCGCAGGAAACGTTAACCGCTCAGTCTTTGCGGAAGCGCGTGTTCAGCAGGTTGTCGCCGTCGATCACGCAAAGCTGGTAAAGATCGGGACCAAGCCCGGCGACGGGAATGCGGTGCGGCGGCCGTCCGTTGATGGTGCCGGAACACAACTCGACTCCTCCCGTATCGAAAATGCTCCACGAACATTTGCTCGTGCGTGATTCGTATTCGAGGACGAGTTCGTTTCCGCTCAGGCGGAATTCCAGCATCAGTTTCTGCATTGATTGGGCCATGTTACCAAAACGAGGGGAATTCGTTTTCTCCTTATACCCGTTCGGGTTGCTCCCGGTTCAGAAAATTCGATGAAAAAAGGAAATGAAAAGACGAATTCGAATTTCGCGCGTGACCAAAAAATAAAATTCCGGGAGCCAATCCGGAAGGGGCGCTTCTTCCGTATATGACTCTCCGGAATTTCTGCTGTAAATTTCTTTTTACTGCTTGATCACTTTCGCAGAACCGATGCGATTACCATCGATGATGCGCACGAGGTAAATGCCCTGCGTCATCCCGG
>CAMLEF010000439.1 GCA_946478675.1 uncultured Flavobacteriales bacterium
CGCAGGGCCACCGGGGAACGCGTTGCGGTTGGCAACGAGAACGACGTGATCATCATCATTGACTGTAAGGCCGTGCGGCTGGTAGCCGGTGTTGACAGTCGCCACCACCGTATTCGTGTTCATGTTGATAACATACACCGAACCGCGGTTGCCGGGATACGTGTTCAGATCTTCCATGCACGTGACATACAGGTACGGCGTCGTCGGATCATTCGAAACGGCAAACTCCTGCGGGTAACCGCCGACAGGGATCGTCGTCACGTAATGATCGTCGGAAGTCATGACGTACACTTTATTCGACTTCTGCCCGGTGCAGTAATATTTTGTTCCGTCAGGACTGAACGCGATATCGTGAATGCCCGACGAAGACGAGTCGTTTGCAGGTAAAGCGGTGCCGTCAACGGGAATCTGGTATTGATCCGGGAAGTTCACGCTGTTCGGATACGGGAACTGCAGCGTGTCCATGCGGTAGATGTAATTGCCGTAGCTCGCCGTCGCAATGAAGAACGTCGTGTCGTTGCGCACCTGGATGGCGGATCCGTGGGGCTGGACAAAATAACCTTGTCCCTGCCACGTGCGGCGCCACTGCATCGTTTCGAGATTCACCAGCGCCACGCGACCGTTGAAGCTCCAGTCGACCACCATCGCGTATTTGCCATCGGGCGTGATCGAAAGCGTATTCCACGAACCGACAGCATCTGTTTGATTCGCGCCGAGCAGTGCACGACCGACCAACGCATCATCACTCGTGCGGTGTTTCTCGATGTAACGTCCCGCGATGAACGAGCAATACCAGTATTCACCGTCGGGAGAAAGTTTGATGATATGCGGCGATTCAATATTCGCATCGGCGCCCACCGGGATGTAACGCATCTGCAGATTGGTCTTCGCATCGATCGTACAAACCGCATCGCAGCCCTGGCAGGCCACGTAATATTTTTTCCGGTGCGGATCATCCGACCATTTTACAAAACCATCCGCATTCGGAGCGCCTGCGTCGATCCAGTCGCGCAGCGTACGCACTTCCTGGATGGAAAGCGAATCGCCACCGATCGGCATCGTCGGACGAACGATCGGCCCGAGCTCTGAATACGTATTCGTGAAAAGGAAAAGCGTACTGTAATCATGCGAATAAGGAATGCATACCGCGCCGTTGCGATCGCCTTCCATCATCTTGTCCCAGCTGCTGAGATCGAGCCCGGCCGCCGCTTCTTTACTCTGCGTGTTGTGGCAACCCGGTATCGCGCATTTCGTCAGCACGATCTTCCCGATCGCTTCCGGATACTTGCTGCCGGGAATGTCGACGATGATCGGATCACGACGACATCCGCTGTAAACAACAATGACAAGGGCGACGAACGAAGTAAGAAGAAGAATGCCTTTTCGCATATTATAAAGATAAGCATTACGAACCGGACGAAGAACGCATCCGTCATTCGTCCGGTTCGTCATTCGTAAACTAGTTATTCTGGAATCCGCTGCTCAGCCAGCAGGAAATTTTCTGCTGATCGGCTTCCGGGAGCGGTCCTTTCGGCGGCATGTTTTTCAGTTCGAGCACGTGTTCTTTCAGCTCACCGTTTCCGGCAACGACTTTCAATCCTTCATACGTGGTAAAATCGCCTTTGCGGGAACCGACGCCGTGACAACCGACGCAATTCGCATCGATGATCGGTTTGATGTCGGTGCTGTATTTGGCGGAAACAGTGCTGCAATTGTTCGCAGTGGATTTTGTCGTTTTGCAGGCATACGGGAGAGCGAGCGCGAGTGCGATTACTCCGGCGGCAACGAGCATTTTTTTGTTCATAGAGGAGATGGTTTTATGGGTGGTGATTAATGTCGGATAATCATTTTCAAATGAGCGGTTTTTCCATTGCGCGAAGTAACGGAAGCAACGTACACGCCTGCCGGCAATGCGGAACAGTCGATTGTGGTTTCAGCAGCGGTAAGCGATTGTTGCAGGACAACGCGGCCGGTGATATCGCGCAGCAAAAATGCCGCCGGAAATTCTGCAGCGGGAAGTGACGTGCGGATCGTAAAGCTCGCCGTCGCCGGGTTCGGATAAACATCGATGAACGAAGCCGCCGAAATTTCTTCCACGCCCGAAACGATATCGCCCTTGAAGATCGAAACACCACCGGCGTAATTGCCGATGATGAGATCCGCCAGCGTGTCGCCATTGATGTTCGCCACCCACGGTGCAATGCGTCCGCCTTCCCAGCGGCTCACGTACAACGAATCGCTCAGCGTAAAATTTCCCGCGAGATTGCCGTCGATATTGTCGAAGCGGAAAAGAAAACCGCGCTCCGATCCGACGAGCAGCACGTACGCGCCGTTGTGATCCCACAGGCACGGCACGCTGTAACCGGTGGTGAAACCCGCCTGCGTTACGATCACGTTTCCGAACAGCGGCGTGATGAGCTGGAAGTTCGGGCTCGTGCTCGTTCCGGCGTTGTGATAATAATTGATGTTGCCGTTTTGCTCACCGATCAGCAGGTCCGGTTTCCCGTCGCGGTCTACATCCACGAGCTGCGGCGTTGCGTAATTGCCCACGTCGATGCTCTGGTAATTGCCCTGCACGAAAACGAAATTGTCGGCCGGTCCCGGATCTTTCCGGAAGAAATTCAAACGTCCCAAACCGTCACCGACGAGCATGTCCTTATCACCATCGCCGTCGAGATCAGCGAACGTCGGAACAGGCGTCACGATGTTCAGGTTCAACGAATCGATCAGCGCAAAATCACGCGTAATGAGCTTGTACGCCGGCGAAGTGGCCGAGCCCGTATTCTTGTACAGCGAGATCGAAGCGGTGAATGGCCCCGCGCTGTTGAAATAACCGTAGTTGCCGATGAAAAGATCCTGGTCACCGTCGTTGTCGTAATCGAAGAAACGCGGGTAAGCGCCTTCTCCCGTTTCGATCATTTCATCCTGCATGAAATTTTTCTTCACCAGCGAAACGCGCACCGAATCATCCGCGCCATTGTTGTGATACAGCCACGAGCTGTTGAAATTCTCCGAGAGGTTCGGCGCATTCGGCGAGAAGATCAAATCCTTTTTCCCGTCATTATCGACGTCGACGTGATAACCGCACGGAAATAAATTCATGTTCACCGGCTGGTTGTACGACGGATACTGCGTGTCGGTCTGGTCCACTTTCGCAATTGCTGTGTCGCGGCCGTTGCGACCGTACGTCACGTGTGCGTTGGCCAAATCGCCGATGATGATGTCCTGGTCGGCATCGCCGTCGGTGTTGATGCATTCGAGACACGAGCCGTTGTGCAGGCTGTGCTGGAC
>CAMLEF010000440.1 GCA_946478675.1 uncultured Flavobacteriales bacterium
TATTCCAGTATTTCAATGCGATTTTGACATCGCTGCGGTTATCTCTACCTCCCGATAGTCATCGGGAGAGCTACTTCCGCTTTTAATTCCAGTATTTCAAACCGGCTTTTAACATCGCCGTCCCGTTTTCGGGGATACAAAAGTAGTATTCAGTTTTAAATCTCCAAAATTTTGTGCGCTTTTTTTCCGGAATGCCGCAAACCGTCGAAAAAGCCTGCCTACAAGTCCATTACATGTAATTTTGAAAGACAGAATAAACCGGAATTGTTATGGGACACAAACTCAACAAGCCCGTTGCCGGCTACCATCTCCTCCTGCTGCTGACGCACGTGGACGGAAAATTCGGAAAGGCGGAAGGCGACGTCATCATCAACTACCTCTCGGAAAGCTTCCCTTTCCACATCAACCTCGATGAGGAAGTCGACTTCATGGCTTCGCTTTCGCCGGATAAGTACGAGGAGCATTTCATCAAGGCGATGAATGATTTTTACAATGACTCCACGGCGGAAGAGCGCAACCATTTCCTGGATTTTGCGGTGCAGCTCGTCAGGGCCGACAACGTGGTGACGCGGCAGGAAAATAAATTCCTCGAGATCCTGTTCAACGCCTGGGCGCCGGAATACGAAGAGGAAACCGGGAACGAATAAGCTTCCGCAATTTTTCTTCGGAACGGGTTCCGTCAGGAATCGGCATGACGATGCGCATAGTGCCGCCGGACCGCGTGCGCGAATTTTATGCTCTCAAAGAAATCTATGGCGGATCTAAAAAACATTCAGACCGAAGTCGACGCGAGCTTTCTCTATAAAGTGCTTGCGGAACATGAAGAAGACGCAACGCTCGCCGACGTGTTCCACCAGATGAGCGCCATCGAGCACAGCCACGCGCTGGCTTTTATGGAAAAGTCGGGCATGGATACGTCCCGCTTCCCGGAACCTTCGACACGCGCGAAAATTCTGAAAGCGATCGGCCGGGTGCTGGGATACAACTACGTGCTCGGCGTGCTGCTCGATACGGAAAAAAGCGTCGCCTCTTCGGTGATCCGCGCCAAACAAAAAGCCGGCGCTCCTGCTTCTCTCAGCGATACGTCCCACGTCACCATCCTCAAAAATATTCTCGCGAACCAGAAAAACCTGACGGCGCCGAACATCGCGAAATTCGAAAAGCGGCATCGTTCCGTCGGCGGAAATGCGTTGCGCGCTGCGGTGCTCGGCGGAAACGACGGGCTCGTCTCCAACTTCAGTCTCGTGATGGGGATTGCGGGCGCTTCGAGCGGACAAAAAGAAGTTTTGCTCACCGGTCTCGCTGGCATGCTCGCGGGCGCGCTGTCGATGGCGCTCGGCGAATGGATCTCGGTAAAGAGCTCGCAGGAGCTTTCGGAAAACCAGATGCAGCTCGAGATGGAAGAGCTCGAATCGAATCCCGAAGGCGAAGAAAAAGAGCTCGCGCTGATCTATCGCACCAAAGGCATTCCCGAAGAGCAGGCGAAACAAATGGCGAAAAATATCATCGCCGACAAAGCGCATGCACACGAAGTGCTCGTGAAAGAAGAGCTCGGCATCAATCCCGAAGAATTAAAAGGCTCGGCGATGGAAGCGGCGATCACTTCTTTCCTGCTCTTCTCCGTCGGCGCGATCATTCCCGTGATCCCGTTCTTCTTCTCCGGCGGCATAAAAGCGATTCTCTTCAGCGCAGGGCTCAGCGCGGCCGGCCTCTTCCTCATCGGCTCGGCGATTACACTTTTCACAGGAAAAAGCGTGTGGTTCTCCGGCTTCCGCCAGGTGGTGTTCGGACTGGCCGCTGCTGCCATCACGTTCGGCATCGGCAGACTGATCGGCGTTTCGATCGCGGGATAAATCAGCGCTGGACTGTTTTCTGCAACAGCGAAAGATCGAATCCTTTTTCTTCTAGACGTGAACGTATTGCGCGATACGTTTCGTCGTTCATCTGCGGCGTGCGCGATAAGATCCAAAGATATTTCCGGTTGGGATGGCCCACGACGGCGTAGCTGTAATCCGGCGCGAGATCGATGATCCAATACTTCGCGCGGAACGGCCAGAAGAATTGCACTTTCAGTTTCGCATTGCCGGTATCTTTCTGCACGAACGCCTTTCCGCGGATGTAGGATTCCGGTCCGTCGACGCTGTTGCGGTTGCAACGGTTTTCGACAATGAGATATCCTTTTTCCGAAAGCGTGTATTCGGCCGTCGTGCAATGACAACCTTTCTGAAAACGCTGCGGGAAAGATGCGATCTCGTACCATTTGCCCGCGTACTTCGCCACGTCGACGAAAGGAACGGTTTGTAATTCAGCGCTCATGTGAAAATGCTTTTTCTAAAGTTACCACCGAAAAAGAAATTACCCATCAATTTTACCGATACGCCGATCAATTCTTTCGTTTCACCGGCGAAAAAAAGCGGGATAGTTTTACCGCATGATACAGGACGATCTCATCTGCAAAACCATTTCCATTCACGCTTCACCTTCGGAAACCTGGCGCGTGCTGACCGATCCGCAGCTCGTCTCCCGGTGGCTGTCGGATGCGGAAGTGGAAGTTCGCTCCGAATGGAAAACCGGCAGCGCGATCCGTTTCAAAGGCAACCTGTACGGCACGGGAACGGATTACGAAGACCACGGAACGATTCTCGCCTTCGAGCCGGAGCAGGTGTTCCGCTACAGCTACTGGAGCTCCATCTCTCATCTTCCCGACACACCGGAGCACCACTCTGTGATCGAATTCCGTTTGCGCGAACAAGGTGATGAGACGGAGCTCACGTTAACGCACAGCCATATCAGCGACATCATCGCGTTGAAGCATTGCTATTTTTACTGGAACGTCACGCTCGGGTTGCTGAAGCGCCTCTCTGAACAGCAGTGATCACCGGCTCAGCTTTTCCTTTTATTCAGCTTTAACGTCTTGCGCAGCTCTTCGTAATTCTGCTCGACGAGGTCGGCGGCTTTTTTCTTTTCCGTGATATCCGTCGACACTGCGATTACGCCGTCGAGGAATTTCACGACCACGACGTTGCTCCAGTTGTTGAGGTGCTCGTTGAAGAAATCGTAACTGCGCGGCCGGTCCGTTTCCACGACTTCACGATAAGTGCGGATCATTTCTTTATAGCCCGCGGGAAAAACGTTCTTCAGCTTTTTACCGACAATATCGTGGCGGTTGCGTCCGAGCGTTATGGCGGCAGGAGGAATGTTCGCCATGGTGTAGAAATAGGGAATATGGGGGCGTGGCATCCATAGTGGGGGGGTCGGGTGGGTGGGG
>CAMLEF010000441.1 GCA_946478675.1 uncultured Flavobacteriales bacterium
GTGCAGGTGTAAGTCGTGGTCGTCGTCGGACAAACGTTGACGGTCGTTGTCGTGCCGATTACGCCGCTGGGGCCGGTCCACTGCAGCGTGTAGTTCGGAGCGCCGGCCGGCATGAAACGATAGCCGTCGTTAGTAGCCGTCCAGTTGGTAGGATAGTTGCGGCCCGGAACTGCGAATGCAGCCGTACCTGTTGAATTCTGGATGCCTTCAATCGCATAACCGCCGTTCCAGGTCGAGCAAAGCGGTTTGTTCTCGATGTAGATGTCGATGATGTTGGTGTTCTCGTGCAGAACGATCTGCTGCGTGGCAAGCTGCGCGTTACAACTGCTGCTGAACATCGGGATGTGATACCAGCTGACGACGAATTCGCGGCAGGGCGCAGTGCCATACGTGGCATAACGCGTATCGGAAGTCGAGCCCACGGAAGGATCGATATCGTGCCACGGCGCCATGATGGAGTTCATCGGATCGGATGTGCTCGGAATAGCGGCTCCGATCGGCCATTGGCAATAAGCATTGGCCTGCGTAACGTCGAAGGAGATCAGTCCGTTCGACCCGATGACGATCTGGCTGTAGGTGTTACCGAAAAACTGGAAACAGAACGGCAGGTTGATCACCGGCGTCCATACGTCGTCGATGTTCACGAGAACGGCCGTTCCCACGTTGTAGGGATACGGGCTGTACGGAATCGCACCGACCGTATAGGTGTTCGTCTGTAATGTTCCCTGTACCGTCGCCGAAAGGTTGACGCATTGCCCGGAGCAAACCGGGGCAACGGTGCCTGTCGTTACCGAAGGACAAGCCGAAGCCTGTGCGGAAGAACGGACGTTGAACAGGAAAATAAAAAACAGGAGAAACAGAGTCAGGGGGTAGAACTTTCTCATGCAGCGTTTGGGTGGTAAGGTGAGCCGTACGAAAAATAGAAAAATTCCCGAGGGGGAGCAAAAGTTTTTCCGGGTTAGTTTTCAACTCGTTATGAGCCGAAAATCAGGAGACGGAAAAGCTGATCCGGGTGGATAACCCGTTGCCTGTTTTTTGTTCGATGGAGCCGCCCAAACGGTCGATGAGCTCGTACACGAGTTCGGTGCCTAAACCATCGGGCATTCCCTGCGTGGCCGTGCCGTTGTCGGAAACCGTGACCTGGATCGTGCCGCCGAGCGTTTGCAGCTGCAGGCGGATGTGTCCCTTGTGATCGGAGAAGGCGTGACGGCAGGAATTGGTCAGGAGCTCATTCACCACGAGCCCGCACAAAACCGCCTTGCCGATCTTCAGCCGGCAATTGTCCAGCATCGTGGAGATCTCGATGCCTTCCGTGGCAAACGTCGAGCGGAAATGCGCCGCCAAATCAATGAGGAATTCGCGGAAGTTGACGGCGCCGATATTTTCCGAAACGTACAGCTGCCGGTGGATCATGGCCATGCTCTGGATGCGGTTGCGGATCTCGGCGAAAAGCGCGTGATGATAATCGTCTTTCGCTTTTTCTTCCTGCAGCCGCACGAGGTCGCCCACCAGCGAAAAATTATTCTTGATGCGATGGTTCACTTCCGCCAGCAGCAGCTTCTTTTCCGACAACGCCTGCTCGAGCTCTTTCTGCGCCACCTGCCTGCGATGCGATTCCAGCGTTTGTGCAACGACCTGCGCGATCGCTACTGAGAAATTCAATTCCGCGAGATTCCATTCGCGTGTCTGATCGGTGTCTTCGAAACAAATTACGCCCGCCATTTTTCCTTCGATGCGCACCGGCGTGTCGAGCAGCGCGCGAATGCCCGAAGGAATGATGTAGCTGTCGCGGATCTCGGCGGTTTTCGGATCGTGCTGCGCATCCGTGGTCGGAATGATCTCCTCGGTTTGCATCAGTGAAAAATACGTCGGGAACTGGTGGCGGTACAGCACGATGTTCTCGAGGAAACCGCCGTTGCGCGCGTCATAATTCACGATGCTGCGGATGCTGTTGAAGCCGTCGCCGATCTCCCAGATATTGACGCGTTTCACCTTCATCGTCTCCGCCGAACGCAACGCAATCTCGCGCAGCGCTTCTTCGAATTTCCCGAGACGGATGTGCGAAGAACGATACAGTTCCTGCTCGGTCTGCTGCTGCTCTTTTACCGCGAGAATGTATTGAACCTGCTCGGAAATATTACGAATGTAAATCGCTTCGCTGCCGTCGCCCAGCGCTTTCGTGGTGATACTCGTGATCAGCAGCTCGTCGTTTTTTCCCTGCAGGAATCCAAGCTGGCCGCCGGGATCCAACGCCAGCGCAATGGCATTCGAGCGACGCAGCACTTCGAGCTTTTTTCCTGCGCGATGAAAAGAAGAAAACGTTTTCCCGTTCAGCGAAGCGCCGAGCAGCTGCACAGCCGTTTCATTGTGCTGCACGATCACGCCCTTGCCGTCGGTGACGAGAATAGCGGACGGTGAAACGTCCAGTATCTTTTCCGGAGAATACGTTTCCATGAATTTTCGCGGGGGCGCAGGAGATTCCTCTACGAATATACAAATAGCGGCCGTCGGGCAATGCCAGGTTTGCGATTCGTATATTCGTAAAAATCACGGTATACCCCTTTTATGATTCACCAGCTTTCCGACGGAACACCGCTGTATTATGAAGTGCAGGGAAAAGCGGATGCGCCGTCGACGATCGTTTTCCTGAACGGCCTTTCGCAAAGCACCGCAGCCTGGACCGGAATTGCCCCGGCGTTTTATGCAGACTACCGCGTCGTGTTGCTCGACTTCGTTTTCCAGGGACAATCCGGCGCTCCGGAAAATTTCCGCACGTATGATCAGCATGCGGCGGATGTAACGGAATTGCTGCGCGCGATTGGGGTGACGAATGCTGTGCTGTGCGGAATTTCTTACGGTAGTGGCGTAGCACAACATGCGTTGGTGAATGCACCGGGATTTTACAAAGGCGCGGTGCTGCTCTCGACGTTTGCGCATGCGACGCCGCTGTTCAACGAGCTTGGCAAATCGTGGGAGGCGGCGCTGCGGGCGGGCGGTTATCCGCTCATGCTCGAAGTGATGCTGCCGGCTGTGCTCGGCCGTTCGTATTTCGAAAATCCGCTGATCCCGATCGAAACGATGAAGGAGTCGCGGCTGGCGCGAAATCTTTCCACCGACAGCCTGCTGAAGCTGATGCGTGCCACCGGCGAGCGCGGCGATTACCGGGAAAAATTAAAAACGATCGATGTGCCCGTGCTCGTCGTGCAGGGCGAAGAAGATTTTCTCATTCCGCCGGACGTAGCGAAGGAAGTGGTGAAAC
>CAMLEF010000442.1 GCA_946478675.1 uncultured Flavobacteriales bacterium
TGAAGTTTGTCGCCGGCTATCACCGTACGTGATTGCGTCAGGTCGGGCGAGCGAAGGCGCAGGATATCCTTCAGTTTCTCTTTGGGAACATGTTCTTTGGCGGTGACCGAAATCTTGGCCCGAAGCGGTGCGCCGTTCGATGCGAAAAGCGAATAGGAAACGTTGGCCGATTCGAGAACACCGGTAAAGATGAATGTGCCCCAGACGAAAACGAGGAAAGGCGGATCGTGCTGCGTGCCGTCGATATCGTAGCACAGGGTAAGAAATTCCGTCACGCGTGCATCGACATCCAGCGCGTCACTGTCCTTGAGTTTGTCCGCTGCAGATTCGATGGCCTTTTTAGCGGTCCCCTGAAAAAGCGAGCTGATGTTGCTGACACTCGATCCTTTGGCGGAAACGGAAGCATTGGTGCCGTCGAAGAACAGTTCTACGCAGCGCGTGCTCGTCGAAAACACGTCGAAAAAATCCGCTGACCGATGGATGGGACGCAACTCGCAGAACGTCGTCGTGGTTTTCCCGAAAGGAAATTTCAAGCCGGGCGATTATGCGGATGTGCTGATTGAAACGTGCACGGCGACTACACTTATCGGGAGAACGGTGTAGTAAAAGAAATGAGCCAGGAAATAAGAATCAAGAGCCAAGAGTAAAAGACAGAGCTACTGAAAAACAGAATCTGAACAGAATTATGGCGCATAATTTCAAACAACTTCGGATTTGGCAACGTGCGATGGATCTTACCGATCTTACGTATGAATATTGCAAAGGACTTCCGAAGGAAGAGCGCTATAACCTCATCGAACAGATAAACAAATGCCCCTGCTCTATTCCCTCGAACATTGCTGAAGGTTCAGGAAAAAGAACAAACAAACATTTTGCTGAATTTATTTCTACCTCTCTTACTTCTTCTTTCGAATTGGAAACGCAGCTTCTTATCTGCCAAAGAAGAAAGTACGGCGATAAAGAGTTGCTTGATAAAGGCCTGAGTGAAGTTTCGGAATTACAACGAATGATATTTTCATTTCGCGAAACATTAAATTAAGTCTTGAATCCTGATTCTTGACTCTTGATTCAACACAAATGAACTGCGAAAGTATCCTGATAAAATGACGATTCAAGACATCAAGCAACGTTTCGGCATCATCGGCACCACGCCGCAGCTGGATCGTGCGATCGATATAGCCGTGCAGGTTTCGCCGACGGACCTTTCCGTGCTCATTACCGGCGAAAGCGGAACGGGTAAAGAAGTTTTTCCGCAGATCATTCACCAGATGAGCGCGCGCAAGCACGGGCCGTACATCGCGGTGAACTGCGGCGCTATCCCGGAAGGAACGATCGACTCCGAATTGTTCGGCCACGAAAAAGGTTCATTCACCGGAGCGACGGAAGCGCGCAAAGGTTATTTCGAAGTTGCGGACGGCGGCACCATTTTCCTCGATGAGGTAGCGGAGATGCCGATGGCGACGCAAGCGCGTTTGCTGCGTGTGCTCGAAAGCGGCGAATACATCCGCGTCGGTTCTTCGAAAGTGCAGAAGACGAATGTGCGGGTCGTTGCGGCGACGAACGTGAACGTGATGGAAGCGATCAACCGCGGGAAATTCCGGGAAGACCTGTATTACCGCCTCAACACCGTTCCGATCGTGCTGCCGCCGTTGCGTGAGCGTCGTCAGGATATTCACCTGCTCTTCCGGAAATTTGCGGCCGACTTTGCAGCAAAATATCGCATGCCGGTGATCCGCCTGATGCCGGATGCGGAGCAAATGCTGACGAGCTATTACTGGCACGGCAACATCCGCCAGCTGAAGAACGTGACCGAGCAATTGTCGATCATCGAAAAAACACGCGAGATCGACGCGACGACGCTGAACAAATACCTGCCGGATTACAAGCAGGCTTCGTCCAGCATGCCCGTGCTCGCGCGCACCGACAGCTCGAACGATCCGCGCGAACGGGAATTCCTGTACCAGCTGTTGCAGCAGATGCGCCAGGAGCTGAACGACCTGAAAGCGCTCACGATGCAGCTCATCCAGAACGGCGGACGCATCACGCCGGAAATTCTCCAGCAGAATGCGCCGGTGCTGCAAAAACATTTCGCGGAGATCGGCAGCAGCCAGCCGGTGAACGACAACAGCGCGGTGGTGATCCACTCCCCTTCCTGGAACCACGGGCAGGAGGAAGTTCATCCCGAAGAAGTCGTGGAAGATTCGCTTTCGCTGCAGGAAAAAGAGATCGAGCTGATCCGCAAAGCGCTCGAGAAACATCGCGGCAAACGCAAGAACGCGGCGAAGGAGCTCGGCATTTCCGAACGCACGCTGTACCGCAAAATCAACGAATACGATATCAAAGGATGAAGTTCTTCCGGTTGACACTTTTCGCTGTTGTTGCGATCGTGCTGCTGCAGAGCAGTCATTGCAAAGTCGTGAAATACAATTTCCAGGGCGGACGAACTTTCGACGACTCCGTTACGGTTTCCGTGATGACGTTCGTGAACAACGCGCCGCTGGCGAAAGCGACTTTGCCGCAGACATTGACTGAAACGCTGAAAGACGCGCTCCAGCGACAGACACGTTTGACGCTCGTGCCGAAGAACGGCGACCTGAATTTCGAAGGCGAGATCACCGGTTACGCGATCACGCCCGTTGCGGTGCAGGCCGGCGGCGGAAACGGCTCTGCGATGAACCGATTGACGATTACGGTGAAAGTAAATTACACCGATAATGTGGAGGATAAGTATAGCTTTGAAAGCAGTTTCAGCCGCTACGCCGATTATTCGACCTCGGTCAATATTTCTGCGGTGGAAGACGGACTGATCAAAGACATTTCCGAACAGCTCACGCAGGACATCCTGAACAAATCAGTCAACGCCTGGTAATGAACGCGCAGCAACTTACGACGTGGATGAAGGATCCTGCCTCGCTGGGCAAGGAAGCCGGCGCGCAGCTCGACACGCTCACGCAGACGTTCCCGTATTTCCAGACGGCACATTTATTACTGATCAAAAGCCTGCACAACCAGAACAGCTTTCTCTACAACAACCAGCTGAAAGTGGCCGCGGCGTACGCAACCAATCGTCGCGTGCTGTATGAGCTCATCACGAAAAAAGCGGAAGTAGTGGAGAGTTCTGAGTCCGGAGTTGGGAGGTCGGATCTTGTATCATCTGTCGTGATTGTCGAAGAAATAAAAATCCGTTGAGAAACACCTGCCACGGAGGCATGGAGAACACAATCCAGGAAGGTTTTGCTTCCT
>CAMLEF010000443.1 GCA_946478675.1 uncultured Flavobacteriales bacterium
GTGTCTTGGTGGCAAATTTTATTGCTCTTGCTGCGCCAGCAATTGTAATACCTCTGCGTTCTCTGCGCCTCTGCGGCGAACAAAATGAAATTTGCCACTAAGGCACGAAGACACAAAGAAAACTTCGTGCCTTAGTGTCTTCGTGGCAAAAAACTATTCACCCAGCTGCTGCTCCAGCTGCGCCACCAACTGCAAAGCCGCCGGCGTTCCCTGTCGCTGCAATTCTTCGATCATGCGACGCAGCGTCGTTTCATCCGGGCGCTTTTTCTTTTCTTCTTCCGCGAAATCATAACCGCATTTTCCGAACAGCGCATCCGACCATTCGTTCCGCTTGCAATCGATGACAAGATGAATGCGGTCCGTCGCACCGTCGTTACGAACGCTGTGCGGCAGGCTGAAATCCGCGTACCAGCATTGCCCCGGTTCCATCACGAGCAGCTCGCCGCCGACTTTGAATTTCGTTTCCGCATTGCTCGTAACAGGAATGTGAATGCGGAAAAATCCATCCGCATAACCCGCTCCCGGATCACGATGCTCGTGGATCACGCTGCCCGCATTGAGACGAAGCAAACGCACCGTTTCCTTTTCACATTCGAATTGCGCAACCACATCGCGCAGGTAAGCGCACAACGGCATCAGCGGCGTATCGCGGTAACCCTGCGCATCGGGAACGGAAGAAATATCATTTACGTTTCCCGAAGCGGAACGCAGCGACACGCTCGTCCATTCACCGGAATAATCGCGCGTATTGAAATGCTTCGGCCATTGCGCATCGAGGCAAAGCGCGAGATCCGATTTCATCTTCTCTACGTCGAACGAAAAAGGCAGGTGAAAGGCGATATTGCTCATGATCAAAAAGAAAACGGTACGGTGCAAAATAAGAAACCCGGACGAGAACATCCGGGTTTCCTGTGCGGTCGTGTGCAATTACTGCTTCACACGTTCGAGGTACGATTTCGTGCGCGTGTCGATGCGGATCTTGTCGCCCTGGTTGATGAAGAGCGGAACGTTCACCACGGCGCCCGTTTCGAGCGTTGCCGGCTTGAGCGTGTTGGTGGCGGTGTCGCCTTTCACGCCGGGCTCGGTGTAGGTGATCTCGAGCTCCACGAAGTTCGGCGCTTCAGCAGAGATCGGCGAATCGCTTTCGAACCATACTTTCACGTCCATGCCTTCCTTGAGGAATTCGAGGCCGTTGCTTACGAGCTCTTTCGGAATATAAAACTGCTCGAACGTTTCTTTATCCATGAGAACGACGTTCGTGTCTTCAGGATAGATATACTGCAGGTTCTTGTATTCGACGGAAACGATTTCAACGAGCTCTCCGGAGCGGAAACGGTTCTCTACGAGCTTACCGTTTTTCATGTTGCGCATTTTGCCCTGGTAGAAGGCGCGCAGGTTGCCGGGAGTACGGTGCTGCCATTCGACTACCTGTACCAGCTCGCCGTTAAACTTCAAAAACGTACCGATGCTTACATCTCCGGTATCAGCCATTGGATTGTGTATTAATCAGTTGAACTTCTGTTTATTGGGGAGCCAAAGATAATAAAAAATCGATCGGCGGGCCGGCAGTCGTGATCGTCGACGATAAATCTTTGAAGCGGAATCGAACGCATTTTCATTGGGAAAACCGTCCTGCTATACGCTCTACTCCTCGCTCCGCTGCGGGGTGCCGCTCCTATCAGGGCTAATTTGAAACCTCAGCATTTCACCAGCGATGAACCACGCCCGCCTGAATGACACAGTCGGGCAGGGAGACACGGAGGCACGGAGATAATAAAAAGAGAAGCCGCTCCTCCCGGAACAGCTTCTCTAAAAAAAGTTGACAACGAATCATTAGCACTGCAGATTGCAGACTGCAGACTGTCTTTAGTGCTGTACAAAAATCTTCTGCACCTCCATCGTCTCTCCCGATTTCACTTTCAGGAAATACACACCGTCCGACAACGTCGAAAGATCGAGCTGTTTCGTAAAACCGTTGGAAGCGCCGGTGAGGTTTTCACGGTAGACGGCTTTGCCCTGCAGGTCTGCGAGCTCGAGCTGTTCTGCCGCAGCCGTAAACACGATCGTGCAGAACGTGTTTGCCGGGTTCGGGTAAACCGACATCGTTGCCGTGTTGGTCGCCTCGTCAATACCTGCGCAGGCATTCACCGTCAGCGTAGCAGAAGCCGTGTCCGAACAGCCCGACGTATCCGTGTAGATGTAATTGATCTGTGTCGTGCCGACGCCCGCAACCTGCGGATCGAAGGTCGTGCCGCTCACGCCGGTACCGCTCCAGGTGCCGCCCGCAGGCGATCCGCCGCTCAGCGTTACCGCGTCGGAAAGACATACGGATGACATCGGCAGGCTGATGGAAGCGCTGTAGCCGTTCGTAACGCCCGCTACCCAGAGCAGCGCGTAAGCCATCAGCGTGTCGCCCTGCGTCGATGCGTCCCAGAAATCGGAGCGCGCATCGCTGGACGGCGGGTAGAAATTGAGGTCGGCACGGCGCGCATTCGCCGGTCCTACGTTTTCTTTCGTCGCGACCAGCCAGGCGCCGTCGTTCCAGGTGGCAATGATCTGTCCGCCTGCTGCGAGCGAATCGGAAGTGGAGCGGTACGAGGAAGAGCCGCCATTGAAATTCGTGATGCCGTGCACGATCGGGTGGCAGGGCTCGAGGAGCTGACCGAGGCTGTACATCGTGCCGGATTCCTGGCCGAGGGGAAGGATCACCTGGTACGCCGGCTGCGCGAAATCGCCGCCGATCGGAACGCTGCCGGTAGAGAAGACGCAGTTTACTACGCCGCCGCCGCCGTTGATGTAAGCCGCCAGCGAATCGCCGAGGATGTTCGTATCGACCGGGTCCCAGTCGGTGAAAACGAGGATGGCATCATACGGCGTGAGCTGCGCCATCGAGGGCAGGCTGTCGTACGTGTTGAACATATCGACCGCGGTGAAGAATCCCGTTGCCGTGAGCTTCGCCTGCACGTCGCTGATGTACGGCTGGTTGGCGACCGAACCGCAGATAAGCACTTTCGTTTGCGCCGATACGCCGGTTGCAAGCGCCACTGCAGCAACGAGCGCGAGCAGTTTCATTTTAATCCTGGAACAGTTTGTTTCATGTAGGTTGATTTAAGCGTGAGGTATTTAAAAAAATGAAGCGCAAAAATGCAAAAAACCGAGACACGAAGCGTGGAGAAAATAAAGGTTCGCACAGGCTGCA
>CAMLEF010000444.1 GCA_946478675.1 uncultured Flavobacteriales bacterium
GCGCGTCGCGCGCTCGACGCCGTTCCGGTCGGACCGCGAATACCGCGACCCGGTGGATTTCCTGCTCGGCAATATCCCGATGACGGTGCCGACGAAAAACGGAACGCAGCCGTTCAATTCAGCAGGCATGTTCCGCATTACGGCAATGCAGGGCGACCAGCAGGTTTTTCTCGGTAACGGTAAAGACATTCACCTCGATTTCGCCGTTACGCAAAATCTTCCGGACCTGAATTTTTACCGCTTCGATACGCTGAATGGAAAATGGACGGAGCTGCAGCCGCTCACCGATGCGAAAGGAAAAAACATCGTTGCTGATTCGGTGGATCGTTTTGCGCAAAGTCCCTGCAACTCGTTTTATTTCGTCGCGAATTGCGGACAGTATTATCTCTCAAGGCCGGGCTCGCTGCATGACGATTACATCTATTACGATTCGATCCAGCGGAAGCGTATGAGCTGGGAACAACAGATCGTTGCGAATAATGCCGTCCTCAGTGAGCACGCCCGCCAGCTCGATACGCTCCGGGAAAACAACGACCGCACGCTGCATCATTACCGGGTGAAAGCCGTGAGCAGCGGTAAAGGGAAAACCATTTTCAATATTGCCTGCCAGGCGCGCAGCAATAATGAATTCGCTCCGCTCCGCCGTATCGGCTGGCTATACGAAGATGCGAATCTTGAAAACGTCGATGCGCAGATTTACGCGAAGAAGTGGACGTCGTGTGACATTACGTACAACACCACAACGAAATTATTCACGATCGTGCTGAGTGATTCTGCTGCCGGCGCTCCCGTGAAGCTGGAGAATGTGCAGATGGTTTTCCGCGACAAGGTGAAGCGCAAAGATCGCGACGCCAAACGCGCTGCGCTGTACGCCGACTACCAGCAGGTGAATACGCTGTACCAGGCGGCGCTCAACTGACGTGCGCAATCCCGCGAAAATCTGAAGACGATCGATGCGGCGTTGCGTGTGAAGAATGATTCGCTGCAACGTTTGGCGAATGCGCTTCCGCGGACGCAGCCTTCGCGCGATTCCATTGCCGGCTTCTGGAGCTGGAGCCGCATGTACATGGCCGGGCCGGAAATGGCGTTGAAGCTGCCGGACTGGCTGACGTATTTCGATACGCATCATCCGGAAATGAAAGCGCGTTACGATGCGCTGGCGGCTTCTCCGCGATTCAAAGGTTGCGCGGTGGTGGCGCAGCAGAATGTTCAGCCTTTTCAGCCGCAAGCCGTGAGCGGAATGCAGGACGGCTCTGAATTGAATTCCTTCATGAAGCTGGGCGGTTCGGAATCGACGATGCAGAAAAACGAAAGCATCGAAACCACGAAGCAGGTTTTCCAGTCGCTGTCGATCCCGAGCCTCGGCGTTTACAATTGCGACCAGGTCAGCCGGCTGCAGCAGCCGATGGCGATCGATGCCGATTACACCGACGAAAACGGAAAGCCGCTCACGATTACGCTGATCTATATCGTCGATGATAAATTCAACGGCATCCTGCGCTACGACGGTTTCATGGGCAACAGCCCGTCGCATTTCGTGTACAGCGCCGCTTCGAAAAACACGATGATCGCGTTCGATGAAAATTTCACGCCTTATCTTTTCGATGCGGAACACTTCGCGAAAATTGCGAACGGCACGAAGCACTACACGTTTGCGTTGAAGAAGATCGACAAGATGAAGCAGAAAGAAGAGCTGCAGCAGCAGATGACGACGCGTTGAGGTGGACACAAAAAGAAAAGCCCGGAGCAGGATGAAATTTGCTCCGGGCTTTTTTGTTTCTTTTTCGCTTACTGGTGAACGAGCTTCGTCTTCACGATGTTGCCGTCTTTCTGCTGCACCTGCACGAAATAAATGCCGGGTGCGAAATTGGTGAGATCGATCGTCGTTTGCGTGCTGTTCGCGGAAGCAGCGTATACGTTTTGACCGAGCGCATTCGTCAGGATAATCTGCGCGCCATTTTCGCTGCGCACCGTCACCGTTCCTTCTGCGGGATTCGGATAGACACCGGTGTTGCCTGCGGCTGCCGGATCAGCAATGCCCAGCGAGCTGTCGTAGTACGTGTGAATGTAAACGGTGCTCGACGTTTGCTGAACGGGAGAGCCGTTATCGGTGCCGGTTGCAGTCACTGTGTACACACCGGGCGGCAGATCTTTCGCGCGGAATGTGCACGTGTAAGTGAGGTAGTTGCCGCTGTTCACATTCTGCACGTAGCTGAGCGCCGACGGAGCAGAAGAGCTGAACGATGCCGTCACGAGCTGGTTGATCTCCGGTGTCATGAACGTGAAGTCGAACATCACCGAATCCACCCACATGCTGCGCAGCGTGTCGCCGGTGTACACGTCGATCGTATCGCAGATCGTGCTGTTGAGCACCAGCGGCGGAATGTTGCCGGAGATCGACGTGTTGAAATAAATTTCCTGGTCGTCGAGCCAATCGACACCGTCGTTGCTGCCGTAAGGGCCGTCGAACGTATTGCCGGGCGCGTCGTTCTGCGTCACCTGGAAATAATCGGTGCCGTTGCCCATGTTCACGCCGGTGGTGGACGGCATGCCGCCGAAACCGTTCATGCCTGCCGAAGCATCGCCGGTGGTCCACTGCATGTCGCCGTAGCAGAAGGAAACGTTCGTGCCCGCAGGAAGGATCGAATCCGTTCCGTCCGTAATGATGAGCTGGAACGTATTCAGCTTGTCGTCATGGTTGGCGAAATAACCAACGCTGTCCCATTTCACGATGAGGTGCGTGGGCGAAAGCTCGTAATACACGAGGCCGCTGCCCGGCGCGCGCGTGTCGACGTCGGCCCAGAACGGCGCGATCATCACGAAGCTCGAATCCGGGAACGAATTGGCGGTAAAGGTGGAATAGGGTGTGCCGAATGAAATATTCCCGTTGTTGTTGATGTAAAGCGAATTGTACATCGTTCCGAAAAAGTTGAAGCTGAACGGAAGCGTGATGAGGTTCGAGGATCCGTCGTCATTCCGGTAATCTGGCGGAACATAAGACTGGAAATCCACGACCAGGAACGTGGAGTCGAGCGGGATCATGCAGTTGCAGGCGGTGCTCAGCGTTTGCGTGGGGCCGCTGTAGCGCGCGGGTGCGGAAGGCGAATGCTTCTGCGCGGAGATCATGTAACGAACGTTCGGCTGGAGCGCGTGAGTGCTTTTCAGCTGCTCGTACTGATCGGGATGCAGGAGCA
>CAMLEF010000445.1 GCA_946478675.1 uncultured Flavobacteriales bacterium
GTCATGCAGGTGCAGTCCAGCCAGGGCGCCGTGGGGAATAGGCTCGCCAAGGCTTATTATTATTCTCGACGGCATCGTGCTGACCAAGCCTGTGCGCCGCGCGATTACCAGCCTGCAAACCGTGCAGCTCCATAAACCGTTTACCCGTGAAGAGCTGCTGGAAGCGATCCACTCCTGCCTCGATCATTAGCAGGCTGACCGCTGTCATTCCGCGACGACAGCTTTGATCATTCCTCCTTCTTTTCCGTTCCGCCATCTTTGTTTCACCGCTTCGAAAAAACAAAGACGCATGCCCGATCCTGCTTCCAACGAACACCACGCGCCTGTTCACGGCATTACCATCTGGCTGGACAGCTACGATGATATTTTCTCGGATTTCGATTCGCGGGAATATGATCACCGCGCGCTGTCCGACGATTTTCTTGCCGAGATGCGCAAGCTGATCCGCGAGAAGAACGACGCGATCGAAGATTTTCATTTGCTGCTGCCATCGGGGATGCGTGATGCGGAAACGGAGAAAGTGGTCAGCAAGCGGCTGCACGATTATTTTCACCAGAGCTACGAACGCCTTTCGGAAGAGATGCGGGCGCTGCGCAGGAAAGCGATCCTCTTTTCCGCCGTCGGCTTGTTCTTCCTGCTGACTGCCGGTTACATTTCATTCCTGAAACCTGAAATGGCGCTGCTGCATTTGCTGATGACCACCTGCGAACCTGCGGGCTGGTTCTTCGTGTGGATGGGTTACGATGTTTTCGCCAACGTCATCACGCGAAAAAAACCGGAGCGCGATTTCTGCGATACAATGTCGGCCAGCACGATCAGCTTCAAAGCGCTGTAGCGTGACTATTATCAACGGCGCCGGTGCAGTTGGTCAAAGCGTCCGGGCGTGAAGCAAGATAGATTTGCTCATCCTGTCACACTAAAAAAAACAACGCTATGACACTCATCAAATCCAACGGACAAAAAGCAGTCCGCACGCTTCTTTCCGATTTCTTCGATACGGAAAAATTTTTCACCTCACCTTTCTTCAACACGACGGACCTGCTGCCGGCAGTAAACGTAACCGACAATGAGAAGGATTACGGCATCGAGCTCGCAGCGCCCGGGCTGAAAAAAGACGACTTCAAAATCAGCGTGGAGAACGGCAGGCTGAACATTTCTGCCGAACGCGAAGAAAAGGAAGAGGAGAAAAAGAAAAACTACACGCGCCGTGAATTTTCGTATACGTCGTTCAGCCGGTCTTTTACGCTTCCTGAAAATACCAATGAAGACAAGATCGACGCGAAATACGAGAATGGCGTCCTGAAGATCAGCCTGGCGAAAAAAACGCCTGCCGCACCGTTGAAAAAAGAAGTGACGGTCGGTTAATCCAGTCCATTCCTTTATTCAAACAGGCATACTACCCTTACGGCAGTGTGCCTGTTTTTTTCAAAAAAAATCCCGGCACCTTACAGCACCGGGACGGGAGTAATCGAAACCGTGTTACGCGCGAAGCTTCGACAGTTTCCTGAAGTCTGTAATACGGATGGAGCCGTTATCGGTAGCGATGAGTTTTTCTTCGCGGAAATCGGTCAGGTTGCGGCTCACCGATTCGGGAGAAATGCCTGCAATGGCCGAGAGGTTTTCGCGGTTGACGGGAAAGGCGCATTGATCGTCTTCTTCGCCCGGACAATACTGGCGATACACGAACAGCAGCGCTTCCGCCACCCGCTTGCGCGCCGAGTTGTATGCGAGCTGCAGCAGTTTCTCTTCCGACTCCTGCATGTTTTCCGAAAGCAGCCGGATGAAATGCAGGGAAACCGAATGGTTCGCCTGCAGCAAATCGAAAAAATCTTTCGCCGGGACTTGGATCACCTCCGAGGGTTCGATGGCCATTGCCGACTGACGGTGAACGTGGTTGCCCAGCAGCGCAAGGTGACCGAAGACGCCGCCGGCATTCACGATCTCGGTGATGTATTCTTTTCCCCACTCGTTCGTCTTATAGATCTTGACACGACCGGAGGCAACGTAATACAGGTTCGTCGCCGTATCGCCTTCCATGTAAATCATATCCTTGTTGCGGATCTTCTTTACCGAGCGGTCCTGCGAAAACGTGGCGATATCGGAGAAGGATTTAATTTCTTTCCCGTTCTCCGGGTTATTGCCATTGACGACAACCTCGCGCAGCTTCCGGCTCTTCTTCAACCGTGCCGCCACCACGCGCAGCAGCTCGTCGCCGGTAAACGGTTTCATGAGGTAATCATCGGCGCCGAGATCCATTGCCGCACGGAAATCGCTTCGTTCCGATTTGGCGGTCAGGAACACGAAAGGCGTTCCGTTGAGATCCGGAAGGTTTTCCAGCGCACGCAGTACGCCATAACCATCCAGGCCCGGCATCATGATATCGCAAAGGATCAGGTCCGGCTTCATTTTCCGGGCTGTCTCGAGGCCTTCAAGACCGTTGTTCGCTGTTACCACACGGTAGCCGGCGAGGCCGAGCAGTTCCGCCGTGTTTTCACGGATCTCGTCCGTATCGTCAATTACTAATACAAGGTCGCTCATCAATAAATAAGAGTTGGTGTGTTTATCGATTTATAACGCAACATTATTCCCTTTTACCGTTTTCCGGGCTGATGCCAGTCATTTCCTGCCACTGATCCTTATTGGTTTACAAGCTGCTGATGAAGGTCGCCCGGCTGAACTGACCGGCGTCACAGCAGCCCAGCGGCAGAACGTTCACCTTTGTTTCATCACAAAGACGTCCAATATGTCCAACCCGCTTCATCAACAAACGGACGAGCCTGATTTCGCTTCGATGACCGAACGTCTGAGCGAACATGCAGAGACGCGTTTTCATCATGCGCGTTTATACCTCGTCGAAAAAGCTTCCGTTGCCTACGCCAAATCGGTTTCGCAACGTTTGCTGCTCCTTCTTGTTTCGCTCATCCTGGTATTCGCCGGCATCTCCGGTTCCATCTGGATGGGCCGTAAGTTTCACGACGCCGCGCTGGGTTTCGGCGCGATGGCTTTATGCTACGTGATCGCGCTGCTGCTTTTCCTGGCGATCCGCAAGCCTGTTATCGAACGGAAAATAACCGATGTCGCTGTCGCAACCCTTTGCGCAGAACATGAAGACGAGGAGGACGACGATGAAACCGAAGCGTAAAATCATCAACCACGAGGTGGTAGAAATGACAGCCCGTG
>CAMLEF010000446.1 GCA_946478675.1 uncultured Flavobacteriales bacterium
TGTAAGCGCCGGTGGAAAGATCCTGCACGTCCATGCTGCCTTTTTTGTTGTAAATCATCGTGCGTTTTACTTCGCGGCCGGTCATGTCGTAAGCGACTACAAAAGCGGCGTTCGCATCGACCACGTCGAAGTTGGTGACGTTGTTCGACGGGTTCGGGTAAACGTCGACGCCTGCTGCTGCGTTGTGCTCATCGATGCCGACGTAGCCGGTGAACGAAAGTGCATCTACCCACAGCGCGCTGCCGACCTGCGGGTTGGTGGTTGTGCTGGCAGAGAAGAAGATCGCTGCGGTGTCGGGGAACATGTTCGCCTGGAGGTAGGTGAGGGTGATGGTGCGCACGCTGTAAGCAGCGATGGCATTCGGGAGGAGATCGTAACCGAAAGCAACGGTGTCGCGCGTGGAGGTTGCGGAATTCCAGTGTGTGAGCGCTACGAGGCAGAATGCGCTGTCGCCGTTGGCGGGCGTGTATTTCGTCGCGTACGAGAACGTCATCGGGCGCTGCTGGGTTGCGTAACCCGGGCGCAGGTACGGAGACGAGAAGGCTACGGTGCCCGTCATGAGAATGCCGGCGGTGTTCGGAATGGTGGTCGCATCCGGGTTGACGGCGAGCGAAACGGTCTCGATCTTCGCGGAGTACGTGCCCTGGTAATTGTCAGGAGCGCCGGCCTGCGTGACCGAAGTCTGGTTCTGGTTGCTCGGGTCGATCAGGGAAGCAGTGAATACGTTGTAGGAAACCCAGCCCGTCGGTTGCTGGTCCTCGCCAAGCTGTGAGGCCCAGGTTTCGAAACCCGCGTTCGGGATGTAGGCTTGCGCCATGGCCGTCATCGACACAGTTGCAGCAGCCAGCGCAGTGAGTAATTGTTTTTTCATGGCGTCTTGTTTCAGATTTTTTTGGTTGAAACAAATGTACGAATTGAAGTGTGCAGGCAAAATTGCGTTTGCGGGATTCTTACGCGCCCAGATTCAATTTGCTAATGTGCTAATGGGTAAATTTGCTAATGCCCGCAAAGGCCAGCCGCACATTGAAAATTGAACATTGAAAAATTCAGTAAATGGCGCGTTATACTTTCGGGGAATTTTTCAATGTGCAATGCGGGAAGCTAGTGTGCATTAGCACATTGACCCATTAGCACATTAAACAAACACCTGCATATCGTAGAGCTTCCTGTAGACGCCGTTGCGGGAGAGGAGCTCGCTGTGGGTGCCGCGTTCGATGATCTCGCCTTTTTGAAGAACAATGATCTCGTCGGCGTGCTGGATGGTGCTGAGGCGGTGCGCGATGATGACGGAAGTGCGGTTGCGCATCAGGTTGTTGAGGGCGTCCTGCACGAGGCGTTCGCTGCCGGTGTCGAGAGCGGAAGTCGCTTCGTCGAGGATGAGGATGGGCGGGTTTTTGAGCACGGCGCGTGCGATGGCGATGCGCTGGCGTTGTCCGCCCGACATTTTGCTGCCGCGATCACCAATGTTGGTGTCGTAGCCTTCGGGCATTTCCGTGATGAACTCGTGCGCGTTGGCGACTTTCGCGGCTTCGATCACCTGCTCGCGCGTGGCATTTTCTACGCCGAAAGCGATGTTGTTGTGCACGGTATCGTTGAAGAGGATCGACTCCTGCGATACGATGCCCATGAGCGCGCGGAGATCATGCATGCGCACATCGCGGGTGTCGACGCCGTCGAGGAGAACGGTGCCGCCGGTCGGTTCGTAGAAGCGGGGGAGCAGATCGGCGAGCGTGGTTTTGCCGGAGCCGGATTGCCCGACGAGCGCAACGGTTTTTCCTTTCGGAATTTTCAGGTCGATGCTTTTCAGCGCATAACCCTGGTCGCCGCGGATATAAGCGAACGACACGTCCTTGTACTCGATCTCGCGCTGGAAACCGGTGAGCGCTTTTGCATTTTCTTTATCGCGGATCGTTTCTTCGGCGTGGAGAATTTTATTGATGCGGTCGCTGGACACCAGACCTTTCTGGATGTTGGAGTAAGCGCCGGTCAATGATTTCGCGGGAGGGATCAATTGCGAAAACGTAAGCACGTAGAAGATGAAGGTTTTTCCGTCGAGGGAAGGATCGGAGCCGAGCACGAGCTTGCCGCCGAAGTAGATCAGCACCATCATGATGGCGGAGCTGATGAATTCGCTCATCGGGGAAGCGAGATCGACTTTGCGGTACGTGGAAATCATGTGGCGCGAATATTCGCGGTTCACGTGACCGAACTTCTCCCGCATGTTTTTTTCGGCGTTGAATCCTTTGATGATGCGCAGTCCGCCGAGCGTTTCCTCCATGATGCTGAACAATAATCCCAGCTCGTTCTTGGCGCGCGTGGAAGAACGCTTCAGGCTTTTGCTGACGAGCGAGATGAGACCTGCGCCCAGCGGCAAAAGAATGAAAGCGATCAGCGTCAGCTGCGGACTGACGTAAATCAAAACCACCAGCAGCACGATGATGTTGACGGGATCGCGGAAGATCATTTCCAGCGAGCTCATCACCGACCATTCCACTTCCTGCACGTCGGCGGTGATGCGCGACATGATATCGCCTTTGCGTTCGTCAGAGTAATAAGACAGCGGCAGACGCAATGTTTTCCCGTAGATGTTGTTCCGGATGTCGCGGACTACGCCGTTGCGGATCGGCGCGAGGAAAAACATACCGAGGTAACGGAACAGCGCTTTGAAGAAAAAGATGACGGCGCCCAAAATGCAGATCCAGATCAGCGCGTGCAGTTTTCCTTCGTGGATGATCAGGTTGCTGAAATGATAATTCAGGTATTCGGTGAGCTGCGCCAGTGAAAGCCCGAGATGCGGTTCGCCTTTCGCAACGATCTGCTGGTACTCGGTGTCGGATTTTTCGGTGATGAGCTGGAGGAACGGGATCATCATGGCGAGGGTGAAAACACCGAAGATGACCGAGAAAATGTTGAAGATGATGTTGCCGATGCCGTAACGCCAGTATCCCCTGACGTATTTCAGGATCGCGAGCAAGTCTTTCATGTGGGGACAAAGATAACCGGGAGTTTGGAGTTCGGCGGCTGGCCTTGGGAGTTTTTAAGATTTGCCCAAATTTTTAAAGCCCCGGGCTGCGGACTCCAAACTCCCTTCTACCTTTGCGCCATGAAATCCAGACCCGCCAAAGATTCGCTCGCTATTGCGACGCACCACGTACTTCCG
>CAMLEF010000447.1 GCA_946478675.1 uncultured Flavobacteriales bacterium
CACAAGCGCGACGTCGTGATCCTGCTCGACTCCATCACGCGTCTCGCACGTGCTTACAACACCGTACAGCCGGCATCGGGCAAAGTGCTCTCCGGTGGTGTCGAAGCGAACGCGCTGCAGAAGCCGAAGCGTTTCTTCGGTGCGGCACGTAAGATCGAAGGCGGCGGATCACTCACGATCATCGCTACGGCGCTTATCGATACCGGTTCGAAAATGGACGAAGTCATCTTCGAAGAATTCAAAGGAACCGGTAACATGGAATTGCAGCTCGACCGCAAGCTCGCGAACAAGCGCATTTTCCCGGCGATCGACCTCGTTTCTTCGTCTACGCGTCGCGATGATCTGCTCATGGACAAAGACATGATGCAGCGCATCTGGATCCTGCGCAACCACCTCGCGGACATGAACCCGCAGGAAGCGATGGAATTCCTCAAAGGCCAGATGAAGAACACGCAGAGCAACGAAGAGTTCCTCATTTCGATGAACGGATAATTTTTTCGCCGCAGCCCCGATAGCCATCGGGGCTGCGGCTTTTTTTCCCTTTATGAACCAGGCTGTAAAAACAGGTTTGATCGCGGGTGTGGCGATTGTCGCATTGATGGCGGGAGAAGTTTATTCATCTTCGCACACCCTCACGGCAATTTTCCAGTTTGCATATCGCATCGTTTTCATTGCGTCGATTTACGTGGGCATCAAACGCACGCGCGACATCGAGCTTAAGGACGAATTTCCTTTCAAGCTCGGACTTAAAGCCGGCATCACGACAGGTCTGGTTGCCGCAATTTTCATCAGCGTGTTCATGGTGGTGGAAATGATGCACATCAACCTGCACGAATTCATCGCCGAGCTGAAACGCAACGGGGCAGACAACACGGTTATCATGCAGCAGCTGCGCATGATCAACCTCGGGAATGCGATGAAAGTTTCGGTGTTCCTCGCGACGCTGAATATTGTTCTCGCCTTTTTCGTCTCGATCGCCGTTACGCTCCTGCTGCGCAAACGCGGCGGACTCATCAACCAGCAATAATTTTTCTGAACCACGGAGACACACCCAATGTCACTTCTCGGTACGCTTCGCTACTCGAAATGACATTGGGTGTGTCTCCGTGGTTTATTAATTTGCGGCATGAACAAAACCCGCCTCGAAGCGTTCAGCGACGGTGTCATCGCCATCATCATCACGATCATGGTGCTCGAGCTGAAAGTCCCGCACGGAAAAACATTTGCCGAATTGCGCCCGCTGCTGCCGACGTTTGTATGCTACCTGCTCAGCTTCATTTTCATCGGCATCTACTGGGGCAATCACCATCACCTGCTGCACGCGGCGAAGAAGGTCAGCACCGGCATCATCTGGTCGAACCTGAATTTGCTGTTCTGGCTTTCGCTCGTTCCGTTTGCGACAGCGTGGATGGGCGAGAATGAATTCGGTCCGCAAACGGTGGCGACGTACGCCGTGCTGCTCGACATCTGCGGCATTTCCTACACGATCTTAAAAGTCATCATCGAGAAATGCCACGAGTTTTCTCCCGCGATGCAGGCGGCGCTGAAGAAACAATCGCGAAAAGGAATTTGGTCGGTGATCGGCTATACGCTGGCCATCCCGGCAGCGTGGATACATCCGGCCATTTCCATCGGGCTGTTCTTTACGATGGCGATCGTTTGGCTCGTGCCGGATAAAAACATCGAGCGGGCGCTTTCGGAGGAACGTGCTTAAAACCGCAAAGACGCAAGGGCGCAAAGAAATCCGCAAAGAACTATTGCGTAAATTTAAGGTAATGAACAGCCGTTTCTTTTCCCGTTTAATGCCCCTGTTTGTTTTCAGCGTGATGCTCTTCAGCTGTAAAAAAGAGAGTGATCCGCTTACGGTGACTTTTACGCCGGCCAATCCGTCCGTGAATACTTCCGTGCAGTTCACGTCTTCACAAAGCGGCGGCAACTGGCAATACAACTGGAATTTCGGCGACAGCCACACGAACAGCACGAATACCCCGACGACTTCGCACACGTATTCCACGGCAGGAACGTATAACGTCACGCTGAACATTTACGTCGGCGGAAATCCTTCGGGGTTCGCGAGCACTTCCGTTACCGTCCAATGATCCGATGAAGCTGCTGCGACTCATCACCGGTTTTCTCCTCGGAACGCAGCTTGTGAATGCGCAGGTTTCCATTGCGGATCTCGAGAAAAAACATTTCCCGCAACGCATCGCACCGCAGGTCCAGGCCATCGACAACAGCGATTTTATTTTCCAGCGCTGCGAGTGGAACGTTGATCCCGCCGTCAATTTCATTCGCGGAAAGATCACCACGCATTTCATTCCGCGCAGTACGATCAGCCAGCTGGAATTCGATCTCAGCGATTCGCTGATCACCGACAGCGTGCTTTTTCACAACAGCGCGATTTCGTTCACGCAGCTTCCCGGCGATCTCCTTCGGGTGAATTTCCCTTCGTCGCTTTCGCAAAACGTGATTGATTCCGTTACGGTTTTTTATCACGGTGTTCCGCCCCAGACAGCGGGATTCGGCAGCTTCACCACTTCGGGGCACGGCACCAACAACACGCCGGTGCTGTGGACGCTTTCGGAACCGTACGGCGCGAAAGACTGGTGGCCGTGCAAACAAAATCTCTCCGACAAGATCGATTCGATCGACATCATCGTGACGTGCCCGTCTGCGTATCGCGCGGCGAGCAACGGTTTGCTGACGAATGAATTTATTTCCGGGACCGATCGCGTTTGCGTGTGGAAACATCGTCATCCGATTGCGGCGTACCTCGTGTGCATGGCGGTGAGCGATTACGCGGTTTTTACGAAAGAAGCTCCGTTCAACGGCGATACGGTTACCGTGCTCAATTACGTTTATCCCGAAGACTCCGCCGCAGCGTCATTCATCACGAACGACATCATTCCGCAGATGCAGCTGTTCGATACGCTCTTCGGTGAATACCCGTTTGCGGATGAAAAATACGGTCACACCGAATGCGGTTTCGGCGGCGGCATGGGGCATGGGCGCGCTCCTCTCGTGCTTGGCCCATATCTAGGGCATGGGCGGGCCGATGAAAAGTCCGCCTTGCCGCGCGGCGAAACGTCGCAGGCCGCAAGCGGGCTCAGGCGGCGATCATCTCTCCGTGGCACGTGTCCTCATC
>CAMLEF010000448.1 GCA_946478675.1 uncultured Flavobacteriales bacterium
TCGGCAACATCTACAAATATCCCAGGTGCCGCCTCGAAGTTTTCACGCGCACCGGCCAGCTCGTGTATGCGAAAACCGGTTACGACAACACCTGGGACGGCACCAACTACGGCGACAAGCTGCCGGAAGCCACCTACTACATCGTTCTCGATCCCGGCAATGGAAGCCCGGCTTATTATAAATCCGTAACCATTATCCGGTGATCATGAAGAAGCTTTTCGCCTGCCTGCTGGCCCTCTCCGGCGCTGCCGCGTTGTCCGCACAACAGCTCCCCGACTTCACCGGCTATCCCTCGATGATGTTTCATGTGAACCCGGCGTACACCGGCACACGTGGCACCCTCGATGCGCGCGTCTTCTACCGCAAGCAATGGGTCGGTTACGAAAACGCGCCCGTCACCCAGTTCATCGGCGTGCACAGCCGTCTCTGGAAAGGCCGCATCGGCATCGGCGGCACGTTGTATAAAGACGAGACCGGCCCGAGCACACGCTTCGATTATTCCTTCTCCGCCGCGTATCACCTGCACCTGCCCGACGTCGAGCTTTCCGCCGGCTTCGGAATGAATTTCAACAAATACACCTGGGACGGCACCAAAGTCACCACGCACTGGACCGGCGATCCCGCAGTGAATTACGCCATCACGGATTACGACAAAACGCGCAACGTTTCTGCGGGCATCCTGCTGTACAACGACCGTTTTCATTTCGGCCTCGGTGTACTGAACGTCGTCAACAACCACGCAGAATTTTACGGCGACGACACCACGCACAAAGCCATCGTCAATTTCTCGCCGCATTATTTTTTCACCTGCGGCTACAACTTCAACGGCAATCCCGATTACGTCTGGGAAAACAACCTGCTCGGCGAATACGTCAGCGGTTTGCCGATGACCATCCATTACAACCTGCGCGTGCATTACCGCGAGAAAATCATGGGCGGCATCACCTGGCGCATGAAAGACGCGATCGCGCTGCAGGCCGGCTATCTTTTCCTCGGACAGTTCCAGGTCATCTACTCCTACGACATCGGCATCAACGCGCTGCGCAAAGGCCACAACGGTTCCCACGAATTCATGCTCGGCTACCGCTTCGATTTCAACAAGAAGAAAGGCGGCTACCACAGCTTCGGCGATTTCCAGCGGCAGAAGTACCACATCTTCTGATCCACAATTTTCTGCTGAACGGCTGCTGTAGTTCTTTTTTGAAGCAGCAGCGAAAGCAATTTCAATCGTCGCCCGGTCCGGCTTTACGCTGTACTCCTCAGCGCAGAAAAAAGTAAACCCCAAAGGTTTCAAAAACCTTCGGGGTTTACTTTTTTCTGCGCCTCCGGGGTGCCGCTTCAATCCGGGCTAACCGGGAACGCCCGCAATTCCATTCGAAAAATTAAACCGCTAAGACGCAAAGAAAGGCGCAAAGTTTCATTGAAGAACTTTGCGCCCCTTGCGTCTTCCTGCCCGGCTGCGTCATTCAGACGGGTGCGGTTTCAAAACAAAACAGCCTCATCATACGACGAGGCTGTTCTGTTTGTATTCGAAGATTCGCTTAGTGGCTGACAATCATCTTCTGCACCAGTTTCTGCGTGCCGAAGTCGAGCTCGTAGAAGTAAACGCCTTCCGGCAGCGTGCTCACGTCCACCGTCCAGGTGTTGATGCCGCGCAGCTGGTCGCCTTCGTAGGTGCTGATCTCCTGGCCGAGCATATCATGCAGCACGATGCGAACATTGCCGCTTTCCGGCAGGTTGTACATCAGCGTTGCCGTCGTGCCCGCCGGGTTCGGATAGCTTTCCATGTTCAGTCCTTCCTGCGCGATTTCCGGAACCGCCAGCACACAAGGCGGCAGCTCGCTGAAGCAAACGTCGTCGATCGCCCAGCCTTCGGATTCGATGCTGTTGTCCGATCCGAAACGGAAGCGGATCATCACCTGTCCGGCCTGCGAGAAGCGGATGTCATGCTGCATCTGCACCCAGCCGTTCGAAGTACCGCCGAAGTTCGGCTGGTAACCGGAACCGAGGCCCGTTGCCGTTGCATTCATGTACCAGTTCGGCTCGTTCACCTGCCCGAGGTGCTGCCAGGTCTGTCCGTTGTCAAAGGAGAATTCGACGATGCCGCCGTCGGCATTCACCGGCGTGAGGTAACGCGTCCAGAATTCGAGGTGGTAGCAATGCACCGTATCCACCGTGAACACCGGCAGGAACAGCGCGGAGCTGTCGTTGCGCAGGTAGTTCAGCGTAAGCTCGGTCATCCATGCGCCGCTTCCGCCGTGCGCGCCCTGGATGATGTTCTTCGCAGGCGTTCCCTGCTCCCAGCTGTTGGACGTGTTCGTGTAACGGAACGCGTTCATCGTCGTGAGCGGCGGAATGCCGTTGTTCGTTTCGAAGTTGTTGCAGTACGGGTAAGTCGCGAACGTGTCCATCACCGATACGATCCACGTCGTGGTGTCGTTCGGATGATACGTATCCACGTAGCCGTTCGGGCCGCTCGTCCAGCATTTCACCGTGTGCAGTCCCGGCGTTGCACCGGTCCACGGCAGTGAGAACGTATTGTTCTGCTGAGCGCCAGGGGCCAGCGCGGTAGCAAACGTCAGCGGATCAGTCACGATCGTCGTGTTGTCGACCTGCAGCGTAACGCTTACCGTGTTCAGCGGCACGAGGCCGGTGTTCTTCACGTTGATGTTGACGTTGTTGCTGCCCGGCATCGGAACAGAAGCCGGCGTGTTGAAGGTCATCGTGTTCGTCGCCGCATCGACCGGAACGAAGAGTTCGAAGTCGTCGATCGCCCAGCCGTCTTCCGGACCGAAGTAGGAATTATCCGAAGTGAAGACGTAACGGAACTGTACCGGCGTCGGGAAGTTGTTGAACATCGACAGGTCGTACTTCGACTGGAAGTAACCGCCGCCGTTGCCGCTCCATCCGGGGAGGAACGACGACTGCAGGAACGACTGGTTGTACCAGCTTACACCGTTCGGGTCGAACGCGATGCCGAGCACTGTCCAGGTGTTGCCGCCGTCCGTGCTGTATTCGACACGTCCGCCGTCGTAGAAGTTATCGCAGTTGTACCATTGCCAGAAACGCAGCTCGACGTCCGTCGCATTCGAGAAATCGAAGAACGGCGAGTAGAGATATTCGT
>CAMLEF010000449.1 GCA_946478675.1 uncultured Flavobacteriales bacterium
CACCATGAGGCTGCAGGATTTCAGATGGTATTTACCCGGTTGATCTTTACCGAAGCCGTAGCCGGTGAAGCCGATGGAGGAGACCGCCGTATCCGCTTTCAGCTCTTTGCCGCCGGCGTTGGCCTGCATGGTCGTGTCGTTGTTAACGGTAGCAGCATCGCTCGCAGAAGAGCTGCCACAGGAAGTAAGGCCCATCCATACCAGGGCGGATGCGATGAGCGGAAGAATGAAGTTGGCTTTTTTCATGACATTGGTTCTGTGTAGATACAAATGTATTATATGTATGTACATGAAATGCATTTTCAGGCAAATATTTTCGGAACTCTTCCGATCATTGCGCGTTAAAAAGGTAGTTTAACCTCTGTCTATCAACCCCAACCTGTGGAAACTGAAGGGTTTTCGCATCTTATAACAAACCCTTAACTTTGTAAATTAGGGTATTGTAATTGATAGACAAGCCTTTATATGGCTTATGATGCCGGGAGCGCAAACCTCGCTATGCGCATGAGGAAATGTATTGCCCTGTTGTGTGTTGCGTTGGCGGCCTTGCTACTGCCGTTGCAACTCGTAGCACAGACGGCTGCGACCTCCCCGGAAGAAACCCTGAAAAAAGCGGATACGTATTTTCAGAACGAAGATTACACGGCCGCCATGCCGCTGTATTCGGGTTTGCTCGCCAATAACCGCGACGATGCCAACCTGAATTACCGTTACGGCGTTTGTGTGTTGTTCGCCAGCGCGGAAAAGGAAAAAGCGCTTCCCTTTCTCGAGAAAGCGTCGAAAAGTCCCGGCGTGGAAGTCGACGTCTGGTATTTTCTCGGAAGGGCGTATCACCTCAATTACCAGTTCGACCAGGCGATCGCGGCTTACAACAAATACAAGCAGCTCGGCGGCGCGAAAAAATCCGAGAAGCTGCAGGTCGACAACCAGATCGCCATGTGTAAAACGGGGCGCAAGCTCCTGAAAGCGATCACCGACATCACCGTGCTCGATAAGGCCGAGCTGAACGAAGCCGACTTTTTTCGCCGTTACGATCTCAAAGGCGCGGGCTACAGCGGGCAGCTGCTGGTGAAACCGGACGAATTCAAAACCTCGCTCGACAAGAAAAAAGGCGAAACATCGATCATCTTTCTCGCGGGAGAGAAGAACGTGCTTTTCTTTTCTTCTTACGGAAACGATGAAAGCAACGGCAAAGACATTTATCGCGTCAACCGTTTGCCGAATGGAAACTGGGCGCAGCCGCAGAATGTCGGTTACCCGATCAACACGGAATACGACGAGGATTACCCGTTCCTTCATCCGAATGGGAAAGTGCTGTATTTCTCTTCGAAAGGGCACAAGTCGATGGGTGGCTACGATATTTTCCGCTCGGAGCTGAACGAAGAAACCAACACCTGGCAATCGCCCGTCAACCTCGACTTCGCGATCAACTCTCCCGACGACGATATTCTTTTCGTGAGCGATTACGAAGAAAAAACCGCCTGGTTCGCTTCCAACCGGAACAGCCCCGACGGAAAAATGACGGTCTATCACGTCGTCATCGAACGCAAGCCGGTGAACATGTGCCTTGTCAGCGGAACGTTTAAATCCACCGACGGCGATCCGAATCTTTCCGCGAAGATCACGGTGAAGAACGCGGAGACGAACGAGCCGATGGGTGTATTCAAAAGCAACGAGAAAACCGGCGCGTATTTCATGAACCTGCCGAACAACGGCGGGAAATATACGTTCACGGTCGAGCACGGCGGCATTCACACGCAAACGGAAAACGTTTTTATTCCGCCGCAATACGAGATCAAAACGTTGAACCAGCGCATCGGTTACCGCGATGTGAACGGCGACCAGGTGCTCTTCGTAGAAACCGATTTCGAAAGCGATTCTTCGATGCTCGATCCGGAATTCCTCAAAGACAAAGCAAAGCTCGACATCGACAACGGAGAGCCGCAGGTCATGCAGGTGGTGGATCTCGATACGCAGAACGGCGGCAATCGCGGCACGGCCGGCAACACCGTGAAACCAGAAACCGATCCTGACGACACGACCAGCGATGACGATACGAATACCGTTGATCCGGCTGCAGGAATTCAATCTTCGCAGAGCGGCGTCAGCAACGAAGAGCTGGTGAAATCGGCGTACGAAGACGCTTCCGATACACGCCAGGAAGCGACGGGACTGCAACAGCAAAGCGATCGTGCATATGGCGAGGCGGCCGACCTGAACAACCAGGCGAAAGCCAAGCAGCAGGAAGCCGACAAAGCAAAAGCAGATGCGGATGCCTTGCCGGATGGCCCGGAGAAAAAAGCCGCTCAGCAAAAAGCGCAGGAGCTCGCGGGACAAGCGAACGCCTTGAAAGCGCAGACCGTTGCCGCGTATTCTGTGGCGGAAGCATTGCAGGGCGATGCTACGCAGAAAGGACAGGAAGCGACGAAAGCGGAAGAGTATGCTGCTTCGCTCGACAAAGCCGTGAAGAGCAATGATCCGAAAGCGCTCGACCGCGCAAGCCAGCAGGCCAACGAATTGCAGGCGATGTCCGAAGCGCGTCCGCAGAGTGGAGAAACACAGAAGAACCTGAAAGAGGAAGCGGATAAGAAGCACGCTGCGCTCGACAAAGCCAATACGGAAGCGAAGGATCTCACCGATGAAATGGCGTTGAACAACCAGCGCATCGCCGATCTGCAGGCTCAGTCCGCAAAAGAAAAAGATCCCGACCAGAAAGCAAATTACCAGCAGCAGATCGAAGGCCTGCAGGAAGACAACGCCGACGATCAGAAGGAACTCGATAAGCTGAACACGAAGATCGCGACGTTGCAGAATGACGCTAACGAAGCGGACAATGCACTGCAGGGCGCTTCCGATGCTTTGGCGCAATCGAAGAATACAGATGTCGCACCTTCCGCCATCGATCCGAACGACAAAAAATCGCTTGGAACGGATGTGCTGGCGTACCAGCAAAGCATCAATGAAAGCGGAAGCTCTGCACGCGTCTTTGCGCCTTCAACGGGAGGAACGCAGCAGGGTGGAGTTGAGCCTGTCGCTGGAGGAACGCAACAGCAAGGAGGAACTCAACAAGGCGGCACGCAAC
>CAMLEF010000450.1 GCA_946478675.1 uncultured Flavobacteriales bacterium
TGCGTCGGCCAATTGAGGGTCGATGCGGGTGGCGCGGTTGTAATGGATAAGCGCCTGGTCGAGCTCCTGTTTGCGTTCGTAGCACTCGCCAATATAGTAGTGCGTGTCGGCGCGCTGGTCTTCGTATTTGAAAGTTTCCTTGTACGTCTCGATCGCATCATCCAAACGGCCGAGCGCTGACAGTGCGTTGGCTTTGTTGAAGTGCGCGGAAGGAAAATCTTCTTTGATCACCAGCGAATAATCGTACGCTTCGAGCGCTTTTTCGTACATGCCGTTGCGGCTGTAGGAAACGCCAAGGTTGAACCAGACGTTCGAGTTGTACGGACGAACGTTGGTAAAGCTGTCGAAGAACTTGATGCTGTCGTCCTGGTCGTTGAGCAGCTCGTAGCAATAGGCGAGCTCGTTCAGCGCCGATTCGTGATCAGGATTCAGCATAAGCACGCGTTTGAGCAGGGGAAGGGCTTGCGCCGGCTGTCCCATGTTCGAATATTCGAAAGCGCAGCAGAATTTGACTTCCTCTTCAGGAATATCATATTCGCCGGCTTTGTTGTAGCAGTCAATCGCCTTTTCGTGTAAACCCATCTGCCCGAGGATGCTGCCGCGGGTCATATGGATATCACCGAAGAAAGGCTCGATACGCTCGGCCTCCTGCAGAATTTCGAGCGCCACCTGGTTTTCACCCATTTGAACATGGGTTTGCGCTTTCATCACAAGAAAAAGCGGTGAAAAGGGGTGTTGCTTACGTGCAAGGGCAATAACTTCCAGGGCTTTTCGGTTTTGACGGGCCCGTAAGTAGTGGTCGGTCAGCTCTTCCAGTTCTTCCTCCTCCAAAAATGCGAAGGATTGGGACTTCAACATCTGCTCAAAACGCTCCACCAGTCCGTCTTTCGGGTTATTCTCACTTTGCATAGAACGGGTCTTGATGATCTCTTACAAAGATACGAAGGAAAGAAGCGAAATGTTGCCTCGTAAACGTCGCTCCGCTTAAAGTTTTTAACTAAAATGTTATTTTTTGTTGTTAGTATGTTTCCCCTTGTCGCCCTAAGGAAATTTTAATCCGGGCGTATCTTTGCAATCCTGTTTTAATCGACCCAATTGTGGCTCTTATTAAGTCTATATCCGGAATACGTGGAACGATCGGAGGCCGGCCCGGCGACGGGCTCAGTCCTGTTGATGTTGTGAAGTTTACCGCCGCTTACGGCACCTGGCTGAAACGCCGTGCCGGTGAAAAGAAGCGCGTGAAAGTAGTCGTCGGACGTGATGCGCGCATCTCCGGCGAAATGGTCAACCGCCTCGTAACGGCTACGCTCAACGGTCTGGGCATCGACGTTACCGACGTGGGACTGTCGACCACCCCGACGGTGGAAATGGCCGTTCCCGCAGAAAAAGCGCATGGCGGCATCATCCTCACCGCCAGCCACAACCCGAAACAATGGAATGCGCTCAAGCTGCTCAATGAAAAAGGCGAATTCATCTCCGGCACCGACGGCGAAGAAGTCCTCAACATTGCAGCCGCAGATGATTACACATTCGCAGAAGTCGGCCAGCTGGGCAAAGTGACGCTGAACGATACGTATCTCCAGTATCACATCGACCAGATACTCGCGCTGCCGTTTGTCGACGCCAATGCGATCCGCGAACGCCAATTCAAAGTTGTCGTTGACGCGGTGAATTCTTCCGGCGGTATCGCTGTGCCGATGCTGCTGAAAGCGCTGGGTGTCGACCAGATCACGGAATTGTACTGCGAGCCGACCGGCGATTTCCAGCACAACCCCGAGCCGCTTCCGGAAAACCTCCGCGACATTGCGAAAGCGGTCGTGAAGAACAAAGCGCATCTCGGCATCGTTGTCGATCCGGATGTCGACCGTCTCGCTATCGTTTGTGAAGACGGCGAAATGTTCGGCGAAGAATACACGCTCGTGGCTGTTGCGGATTATGTCCTGCAATCGAAAAAAGGCAACACCGTTTCGAATCTTTCTTCCACGCGTGCGCTGCGCGACATCACCGAAAAAGCCGGCGGAAAATATTTTGCGTCTGCTGTCGGCGAAGTGAACGTGGTGGAAATGATGAAAGCGAACAACGCGGTGATCGGCGGAGAAGGAAACGGCGGCGTCATCCTGCCGGATCTTCATTATGGCCGCGACGCGCTGGCTGGTATCGCGCTTTTCCTTTCGCATCTCGCGAAATTCGGCAAGACGACTTCGATGCTGCGTTCTTCTTACCCGGATTATCACATCTCGAAAAACAAGATCGAGCTGACGCCGGAGATCAACGTGGATCAAATCCTCGAAGGCATCCGCACGAAATACAAGAAGCAGCCGGTGAATACGGTGGACGGCGTGAAGATCGAATTCGACAAGGAGTGGGTACACCTGCGCCGCTCGAATACGGAACCGATCATCCGCATTTATTCCGAAAGTGAATCGGAAACGACAGCGGAAAATCTTGCGAAGAAAATCATTACGGATATCCGTGAGCTGATCAAGGTGCAGCAGGTGTAAGCGCTTCTTCCTGACTTTTTTATTTTACCCCTGATGAAAAAGACCGGCTTTCTTCTTGCATTGCCTCTTTTGCTGGCGGCATTCGCGTTTTCATTTTCGAAAAATCCGCCGGTCAATGTATCGGGAATGTGGAAGCTGAATGCGTATGGCTACAACAGCGGCGGCAGAATGGATATGTATTTTGTCGATAGCATATTTTACGAATTCAAATCCGATTCGACAGGCCGGCTGATCAAGGCAAAGGATACGACTGATTTTCGCTGGGTGCTCAATAAGAACATGATGACGCTGACCGTGAATTCGCAGGTGAATAAGTACAGGGTTTTTCCGGAGAACTACGGAACTGAATTGCTGCTGGTGGATATGAATGCGGGCGTTGATGAGCGCCGGGCGTATTTCAAGAAGGAAAAAACGTTGATCCTGAAACGTTACTGAGATTTTCATCAGCAGGTGTAAGCAGAAGAGGATAAAAAAGTAAACCTCGAAGGTTTCCAAAACCTTCGAGGTTTACTTTTTTAAGACCCCAAAGGTTTTAAGACCCCAAAGGTTTTAAGACCCCAAAGGTTTT
>CAMLEF010000451.1 GCA_946478675.1 uncultured Flavobacteriales bacterium
TCCGTACCTTTGCAGCATGGATCTCGACGCGTACCGCCAGTCCGCCGCTTCTTCCCAATCCGCCAATAAAAAGCTCTTCGCGAAGCTGAAACGTCTGAAGCCGAAAGACCTCGACCAGCACGTGCATGCGTATCACGAAGAAGCGTTCGAACGCATCGATTGCCTGACCTGCGCGAATTGCTGCAAGACGACTTCGCCGATCTTTTACCAGAAAGACATCGAGCGCGTGGCGGCCGCTTTGAAAATGAAGCCGGGCGAGTTCATCCAGAAATATCTCTACATGGACGAGGACGGCGATTTCGTGCTGAACGATGCGCCCTGCCCGTTTCTTGATGGAGAAAATTATTGCACCGTGTACGAAGCGCGTCCCACCGCCTGCCGCGAATACCCGCACACCAACCGCAAAAAGATGCACCAGATCCTCGACCTCACGATGCGCAACACGATGGTGTGCCCGGCGGTGCTGGAAATTGCGGAGAAGCTGAGGAAGATTTATTAGGGGTTACGAATTACGAATCAATACGAATACCGCGAATTACGAATCGGTACGAATACCGCAAATTAACGGTGAGTCCGGAATGGCATGTCAGTACAATGGATACTACTGAAGCTCCGGGAGAGGCATTCGTATATTCGTAAATATTCGTAATTCGCACCCGCTATCTCTTCAATTCGTAACCGTTCTGCACTTGCTAAACGAATACATCAGCTTTCCTCTTGAAAATTCCTGGCCGTCGTTCGATTCTTCCAGTTCGTAAAGATTGAGGCGGTTGTCGCGAAGCGTGAAGGCATACACTACTCCTGCCGAATCATTGTAGAAGGAAATTTCATCGGGACGCGACTGCGGATGATCGTGCTCCGTGGTGATCGCGTAACGCTGCCAATGGTTGAAATGCGTTACCGTTCCATCGGCGTTCAGCTGAACGGTATCATCGTTTGATTTCCATTTGCCGGCCACCATCTCTTTGTTGACGCGGTATTCCATTGCCGTTAGCACTACCGGCCCCGACTCGGGAAATTTCCGGAACTGCCGCTGGAAACGCATCGTCTTGTTGCTTCCGGCAATCGTCAGCAGCAACAGCGTGTCTCCGTTTTCGATGGTGTAATCGAGCAGCAACTGTTGGCGGAGAAAATTTTTATCCTCGTCGATGCGCATGCCGGTGCTGCCGTTTTCTTTCCGGTAAAAAACCACGTCGAAGCGTTCGCCTTCGTGATAATGCAAACGGCCCTGCGCATTCCGCATCGTGTCGCCGTCGACGTTGGCAATATCGAATGCCATTTGCTGTTCCGGCCATCCCGCAGCAGCCGCTTCCATTGGCGAATGCGATTGCAGCAGCGCTTTCACGTATGCTTCGTTCAGCCATCCGCCTTCGATGATCGTGAGCAAACGTTGTTTAGAAGAATCAGGAAGAAAGGCAGACGTTTTTTCCGGAAATGAATTTTCGCTGTTGGGATCAGCGCAGGCAAAAAAGAAAATCGCAACCGGCACGAGAATCAAAAACCGCATGCGCGAAGGTAACACGTGCGTTGGTTCCCATCACTTATTGCCTTATTTTTGAATACCACACAACTCTTCATGAAAAAACATTTACTCGTTGCTGCTGCCGCATTGCTGTGCGGGCTCGGCTGGTTTTGCTCCCCGCGCGAAAAAGAAGTTGAACGTCCCGGCGATGCCATGGAAGACGATGCGCACGAACGCCTCGACTGGGAATACCGCCGCCTCGCCGGCCCCGATGGAACGATCCCCGATCACATCCGCGAAAAAGAGCTGGCCTTCTCCGCCACGCTGCCGAGCGATCTCTCCGTGCGTAGCAACGATCCCACCGCACACGCCCTCCCGCCTGCAACGTGGGATGCGCGCGGTCCCTGGAACGTCGGCGGCCGTACGCGTGCTTTCGCCATCGACAAAATGAACGAAAGCCATTACATCGCGGGCACCACCAGCGGCGGCATCTGGGTGAGCAACGACGCCGGCGTGTCGTGGACGAAAGTGACGCCGTCCGGCAATTACCACGGCATCACCTGCATCGAACAGGACCAGCGCCCGGGACATGAAAGCACCTGGTATGCCGGCTCCGGCGAACCGTACGGCCAATCCGCCAGCGGAGGCAGCGCGTATTTTCTCGGCAACGGCATGCTGAAGAGCACCGACAACGGCGCCACGTGGCAACCCATCGCCGCCACCGTTACCAACACGCCGCAATCGTTCGATTCGTTCTGGGACATGAACTGGAACGTTGCCATTGACCAGCACGACACGGCGAACGACGTCGTTTACACGGCTTGCCTCGGCGGCATTTACAAAACGATCAACGGCGGCACCACGTGGACCACCGTGCGCGGCGGAAGCACAGCGGCGTATTCCTATTTCACCGACATCGCCGTGACGCGCGACTCCGGCATCGTGTACGCGACGCTGAGCTCCGACGGTCCGCAGAAAGGTATCTGGCGCAGTATCGACCAAGGCGCGAACTGGACGAAAATTTCCACACCGCTGTTCGGTGATTCGTTGTGCAACCGCGTCGTGATCGGCATCAATCCTTCGAATACGAACGAGCTGTATTTCCTCGGCAACACGAACGGCATCGGTATGGCCGACACGAATTTCCAGGGCGACATCGAATGGAATGTGCTATGGCGTTACACGTATCTCAACGGCAACGGCTCCGGCAGCGGCGGCGTGTGGGAAGATCTTTCGATGAACCTGCCGTCGGCGGAACATTACGGGCAGTTCGGCGATTTCAACGGGCAGGGCTCTTACGATCTCATCGTGCGCGTCAAACCCGATGATCCGAACACCGTGCTCATCGGCGGCACCAACATTTACCGCAACACGAACCGCTTCAACGACACGAGCAGCACGTCGTACATCGGCGGCTACCTGCCCTACTCGGCCTTGCCGGTGATCGCAAGCTATCCCAACCACCACCCGGACCAGCACACGATGACGTTCCTGCCTTCGAACCCGAACGTGCTCATCAGCACGAACGACGGCGGCATTTTCCGCACGAGCGATTGCACGGCGCCGACGGTGAACTGGACTCCGCTGAACAACG
>CAMLEF010000452.1 GCA_946478675.1 uncultured Flavobacteriales bacterium
GAACGGCATGCTACAACATGAGCTTTACGGATGTTTGCGTACCTACAAAAAATGAGCAGGCTTTCATAGCGGTCGGCGATATCCAGATGCCGATCGATGCGCTGACGATGAACAGCACTTCTACAACGTTCACTAACGACTGGTGGAACTACGTGCAGACGGGCACTACGGTAACGACCGGCCAGACCAGCGCGAACTACACACTGACTTCTACCGGCGATTGCTTTAACCTTTGTGTTGCCGGGTTGTATTTTCAAACGACCAACTGCGTCGTCTGCCAGCCATCGACAAATACGCTGAACGTTTCCACGAGCTCGACGCAGAGCACCTCCTGCTCGGCCTGCAACGGAACAGCGACAGCTACGCCAACGCCTTCCGGCAGCTACACGTACCTGTGGCAGCCCGGCGGACAAACGACGCAAACGGCTACGAACCTTTGCCCTGGCGTTTACACCGTAACCGTAACCGGCAACTGCGTCGCATCGACGGAAACAGTAACGGTTACCGCAGCCAGCAGCGTTTCCTCGACATCGACGGCAACGAACGTCACCTGTAACGCGGCCGCTAACGGCACCGCAACAGTCACACCTTCTGGCGGAACGCCGCCGTATACGTACAGCTGGGCGCCTTCCGGTGGCAATAACGCAACGGCCACCAACCTCGGACCTGGTTCCTACACCTGCACGATCACGGATGCGAACGGATGCACTTCCACGCAAATCGTACAAATCACCGAACCGCCTGTGATCACGACCAGCAGCACCAACACCCCGGTCAGCTGCAACGGCGGCGCGAACGGCACGGGCACTGTAACGGCGAGCGGCGGAAGCGGAACGTTTACTTACAGCTGGTCACCTTCCGGCGGATCGGGCGCAAGCGCAACAGGTCTGCAGGCCGGTGTTTATACGGTTACGGTTACCGATGCTTCCGGCTGCACACAAACCGAAAGTGTTACAGTGACACAACCGCCCGCATTGGCGCTTACAATGGTCGGCGACTCGGCGTGCCCGGGCTCAACAGTGCAGCTCGGCGCATTGGGCAGCGGCGGAACCGGTCCGTATACCTACAGCTGGTCGTCGGGCGGAACGGGACAAACAGAAACCGTCACGCTGCAGCAGACGTCCACGTATTCGGTTACGGTAACCGATGCGAACGGCTGCACACTTTCCAACACGGTGACGGCATCGGTGATGGCGGTTCCGAATGCGGCTTTCACTTCCAACACGATCAACGGAACGTTTACGCTGACGGGCGCTGCTTCGCAGCTTTGCTTCACGAATACGTCGACCGGTGCGGTGGTGTGGCTCTGGGATTTCAATTCGCAGGACTCATCGCTGCAGCAATCGCCTTGCGTTACCGTTTCGCCTGCGAATGTGGGCGCGTATTGCGTGACGATGGTAGCGGTCAGCAGCAACGGTTGCATGGATACGGCCAACACCTGCATCGAGATCACCGACGTGTATTACCAGGTGCCGAACGTCTTCACACCGAACGGCGACGGCAACAACGATAATTTTGTGATCACCAATAGCGGCATGAAAACGCTGCGTTGCAATATCTACGATCGTTGGGGCGTGCTGATTTATGAATGGGACACGACCACCGGCAATTGGGACGGCAAAACGAACAACGGTAAAGAAGCCGTGGACGGCGTTTATTATTACACGCTGTTCATGGAAGATTTCTCCGGCAAGGTGTACGACCTGAATGGGTTTGTGCATTTGATTCGCGGGAAATAAATTCAGCTGATAAAACGCAAACAGCCGGGACGATTGTTCCGGCTGTTTGCGTTTAGATAAACGCTGTTGATTTCTTTCCGCGTGTTCGTCGGATTCAGTGACGCATTTCCCGAATGAAGCGGGATTGCCTTAAGCAGCTTGCTTCTTCGCGTAACGCGACCGGTTTTTGTGGATCTGCGCCATGTTTTCGCCGGCCCAGCGGGCGAGGTTTTCAATTACCGGCAAAAGACTTTTCCCCAAATCGCTTAATTCGTATTCGACACGCGGCGGAATTTCCGGGTACACTTTTCGTTTCACCAGTCCGTCGGCCTCGAGCGTGCGCAGCGTGACGGTCAGCATTTTTTGCGAGATGTCGCCGATGGCACCGCTCAGCTCGTTGAAGCGCATCGTTCCTTTTTCGCCGAGGATCACGATCACCAGCACCGACCATTTGTCGCCGAAGCGGTCGAGCACGTTTCGCACCGGGCATTTTCCGGCGTCGGAAAAATTCTGAATTTTTTTCTCGTCGTAAAACATTGTTTTCCAGCAATAGTTTCTTCGCGGTAACCGACTTACGCGGCGGTGCCTTCTTGATTTTCCCGCAGCGTTGCCGTTACCTTTGGTTACCAAAAGTAACTAAATAACTATTTTAAACTGATCCGACTCATGAATAAAATTCTTGTTACCGGCGCTACCGGCCATCTCGGGAAAGTTGTAGTGGAAAACCTGCTGCAGCGCACCGATGCTTCGAACATTGCCGTCATCGCGCGTGATCCTGCGAAACTCGAAAACTTTTCGCAGCGTGGTGTCGACGTGCGCCGCGGCGATTACAACGATACGGCGTCGCTGGTGGAAGCGTTCCGCGGCATTGATAAATTGTATTTCGTTTCCAGCAGTGATCTGCAATCGCGCGGCGAGCAGCAGCTCAACGTGGTGAAGGCGGCGAAAGAAGCAGGCGTGAAGCACGTTTTCTATACCAGCTTCCAGCGCAAGGATGAAACGTCTGCATCTCCGATCGCTTTTATTGCAGAGTCACATATTGAAACGGAGAAAGCGCTGCTGGCTTCCGGAGTGAAGTACACGATCCTGCGCCACGGCCTTTACACCGACATGCTCCCGATGTACATGGGCGAAAAGGTGATCGAAAGCGGCGTGATCTATCAACCGGCCGGGGAAGGCAAAGTCGCATTCGCCACGCGCAGCGACATGGCCGAAGCAGGCGCAATCCTGCTGCTCGGGAATGAGCATGAAAATAAAACGTATAACATCGCCGGCAGCGAATTGATCTCGTACCACGACGTCGCGCGTTTCCTTTCGGAGATCACCG
>CAMLEF010000453.1 GCA_946478675.1 uncultured Flavobacteriales bacterium
ACACGATATCACAGAGCGGCGAAGATACGCCGAAGGCACGATCGGGATATTTGTTATGATGCAGCGCGTGGTGTTGCCAGAGTTTGCGGAAGCGCGGGTGCGGCGGCTTTGCGTGAACGCTGTAATGAATGTACGAGTAGATCATGTAGCCCGTCACCATGCCGGCAGTGAAAAAGAACGCTGCATTTCCCATGATGAGAAAGTTGATGCCGAGCAGCAGCGACGTGATCAGGAATCCCGGAACCGGCGGCATGAACACGCGCTCTTCGTCTTTCGGATGACTGTGATGCACGCCATGCACGATGAACTGAAAACGGTCGGTGCCGCGGATGTGCTCGTTGATGTGGAACACGTACCGGTGCATGATGTATTCGAAGAAGCTCCAGAAGAGCAATCCGCCGACGTACACCAGCGGCATGTACAGCAGCTGCAGGTGGCGCGTGGTTCCGAAAGCAAGAAGGGAAAGGGTGTAAGAAGAATAAGCGACGAGTGTAATGCGCGGAGACGTTCGTGTCAGCGCCTCGAGAAAAGGGTTATTGAAAATGCGCGTGTGTTCGTATTGCTCTTTCGCATGCTTGTTTACTGTTTCCATATAGCGTTAGTTTTTAAACCGGCTATGCTTGTCGGTGTGAAATTTACGCGGATGAAAAACGGACGGTTGTAAAGTTTCGTTGATTGACGTTCTTTTTCGGTTACTTTGGCATCATGGATCGACGGTTCAGCAATTTCATTATTTACAAACCTTACGGAATGTTGTCGCAATTTACACCCGAGGGCAACAAACCTGCATTAGGCGAGCTTTACGCTTTTCCTAAAAATTGTTACCCGGTCGGGCGGCTCGATTCCGACAGCGAAGGCCTGCTGCTGATCACGAACGACACGTCGCTCAACAAGAAGGTGCTCGATCCTGTGAAGGCGCATTCCCGCACCTATTTCGTGCAGGTCGACGGCGCCGTTACCGACGAGGCTTTGCAGCGGTTGTCGGATGGCGTCGAGATCCGTGTCGAAGGAAAAATCTATCACACGCACCGCGCAAAAGCAGAGCGCATCGAAGAGCCGGGACTTCCCCCGCGCAACCCGCCCGTGCGCTTCCGCAAAACCATTCCGACTTCCTGGATCGCCCTCACGCTGACGGAAGGAAAGAACAGGCAGGTCCGTCACATGACCGCTGCCGTCGGGTTTCCCACGCTGCGGCTCGTGCGCGTCAGGATTGCCGGCATCGAACTGAACGGCATGCAACCGGGGGAAGTGCGTCCCATCGACAGCGCGGAACTTTACCATAAATTATTCGGAAAATAGGCCCTGCAATATTGTCCGCGAAAGTTCGCCGGCGATTGTATTAAAAAACAAATCCCGGACGAACCGTTATGGTGTCCGGGATTGCCTTGCTTTGATTTTTCGTTTACATGCGTCCGCGTGTGCGGATGAGCCTTGCCAGCTGAACGCAGAGATCGGTAAAGGTCTCCGGTTTCACGAGGTAAAAGATCGCACCGAGCTTTTCCATCTCTTCCATATCCTTCGGTGAAGAAGAAGTGGAATAAATGACTACCGGTATATCTTTCAGCCGCGGATCTTTTTTCAGCTTGACCAGGCATTGTTTGCCATCCAGCTTCGGCATGTTGAGGTCGAGGAAAATGATATCGGGAAGCTTGTCGGAAGCCTGCAGCTTGGTCAGCGCATCTTCCCCGTTCTTCGCCGATGAACACCCCATCGAATTGTCAATTTCGTTTACCGCCTCAATGAAAAGCTGGATATCATCCACATCATCATCGACAATGAACAGTACTTTATTCTTCGTCATAATCCCCAATTGGTGAGACAACACTGATTAATTAGCAATTCGGCCGGCACGGGGGAATAATTGTCCGGTTGTTTTTTAATCGTGCAACGTAGCGAAAAATGCACATTGCCAGTAATAAAAAACCGGGGGTCCGTAACTGTTTCGGTCAAGCAGCAGCAACAACAACACCAAATCCTTCTGACCGAAAGTAACGCCGATTTGTTCTTACAAATTTACACTATTTCCGGGCAGCACCGACGTTACGGGATGGCTAATAAAAAGTACGGCACGATCTTTTTACAAACAGGTGTGGAGGAAATTCCCCAAAACCTGTGAATTTTCAACAGCAGAAATTCATAGCGCCATCGCCTCGTAAATTTGATCGATTCCCGTTACGTTTTACGCTGCAAGTTTTGTGTTATGAAGAAACCGAAGAAGACTTCCTCCCCGAGGAAAAAGACCGCTATTATTCTTGAAACCATCCAGGTGGCCGCACCGGAAGCCCCGCCGAGAAAATCAAAAGTCAAAGCGCCGACCCGCACCAACGGGAAACCGGACGGACCGGGCGAAACGATAGACCTCAAAGAATTGCTGCGCGTGCTGACGGAAGTGAAGAACGGCAACTTCGACGTGCGCATGCCGATCGACGAAGTGGGCCTCGGCGGCAAGATCTGCGACACGCTCAACGAGATCATCGAGCTCAATGATAAAATGATGGACGAGTTCACCCGCGCCGGTAACACGATCGGCAAGCAGGGAAAACTCACGCAGCGCATCGAGCTTCCGGCCGCGCGCGGAAAATGGCGTACTGGCGTAGGCTCGCTCAACGTCCTCATCTCCGACCTTGTTCACCCGACGATCGAGATCGCGCACGTTATTTCTTCCGTAGCGAAAGGGAATCTCTCGGAGCAGATGCCGCAGAAAATCGGCGACCACACGCTGCAGGGCGAATTCGCGAGGATCGCGAAGGAAGTAAACGACATGGTGAAGCAGCTCAACCTCTTCTCCATGGAGGTAACGCGCGTAGCAAGGGAAGTCGGTTCCGAAGGAAAGCTCGGCGGACAGGCGAAAGTGAAAGGCGTTGCGGGAACGTGGAAAGACCTTACCGACTCCGTCAACCAGATGGCGTCGAACCTCACCGCGCAGGTGCGTAACATCGCCGAAGTAACCACCGCCGTGGCGAAAGGCGACCTCTCGAAAAAAATTACCGTAGACGTAAAAGGCGAAATTCTCGAGCTGAAGAACACGATCAACACGATGGTGG
>CAMLEF010000454.1 GCA_946478675.1 uncultured Flavobacteriales bacterium
CAGGACGCGACATCAACTCGCAACTGCACCAGGATTTCTGGAAATACAACCCGGTCACGAACACGTGGGCGTCGGTGGCTTCGTTCCCCGGAGCGTCGCGTCGTGGCGCCGTCGGTTTCAGCATCAACGGTTACGGCTACGTCGGCACCGGCTCGTACAACAGCGATTTCTACCGCTACGATCCTTCGAACAATTCCTGGTCGGCAATTCCTTCGTTGCCGGCGAGCGGTCGCACTTCTGCTGTCGGTTTTGCGCTCAACGGGAAAGGTTACGTCGGAACCGGCGATGTGGGCGGACCGTCGAACGATCTCTGGGAATACAACCCGGTGACGAATTCGTGGACGCAGAAAGCGAATCTCCCAGGCTTCTCGCGCATGGAAGCAACAGCCTTCACGTTGAACGGAAAAGCATTCGTCGGCACCGGCGATGATTATTCCAGCGGCAACAATTACCAGGATTTCTGGTCGTACGATCCCGCCACCAACAGCTGGATGCAGGTTACGGATTTCGGCGGCGCGGCACGGCGTTACCTCACGAGCTTCACCATCGGCAACCGCGCATACGCAGGGCTCGGCACCAGCGGAATGAACTACGCCGACTTCTGGGAATACGGCAGCATCTCCGGCGTAGAAGAAACGGCTGCGAATGAAATTTCCGTTACGCTTTCGCCGGTTCCCGCTGAGGAATTCGTGAATGTGCAAACGTCTTCAATAATGAAGAACGCAACGCTTGAGCTGCTCACCGTTGATGGAAAGCAAGTTTTGTTGCAGGAACATTTAAGCGGCGATCACTTTACCGTCAATCGGGAATCGCTGCCGGCGGGTGTGTATTTTCTTCGCGTTTCCGAAGAAGGCCGTTCGCAAATCCAACGTTTTATTTTCCGGTAAATGAAAACGCTCATGAAAAAACTGCTGCTTTTTTCCGGGATGATCTTCCTGCTGGGCTCTTCGCTTTTCGCGCAGAATTCCTGGGAGAAAAAAACTTCTTTCGTCGCCAGCAAACGTGCGCGTTCGGTCGCGTTCACCATCGGTATCCGTGGCTATCTCGCAACAGGTGAAGATACGAACGACGTCGAGCTGAACGATCTCTGGGAATACGATCCGGGTTCCGATTCATGGACGCAAAAAGCGAATCTCCCTGGCGTTGGTCGCCGTGATGCGATCGGTTTTTCCATTGGAACGAAAGGATACGTCGGCACCGGCATCGATGCTTCCGAAGCGTTCATGGGAAATACGCTGAACGATTTTTACGAGTATTCTCCCGTGACGAATACATGGACCACGAAAGCTTCGTATCCCGGCAGCGCGGGCGGCATTTATTTCGCCACCGGTTTCGCCGTGAATGGAAAAGGATACGTTTGCTGCGGCAAAAAAGGCGCGTCGTGGTATTCGCAGGAAGTATGGGAATTCAATCCCGCAAATAATTCCTGGATGCAAAAAGCGTCATTCCCCGGCGGCGTTCGTTACGGACAATGCACCTTCGTGCTCAATGGAAAAGCGTACGTCGGGTTGGGAACGGACGAGAACTGGTTCATGAACGATCTCTGGGAATACAACCCGGTGAACAACCTCTGGACGCAGAAAGCGAACTTCCCCGGTTCTGCGCGTTCGTTCGCCACCGCATTTACGCTCGGCGCGAAAGGTTACATGGGGCTCGGCACCGACGGCGGTTACCGCGATGACGTTTTCGAATATGATCCTGTGAACGATTCGTGGAGCGTGAAAGCGCCGTTCGGAGGAGAAGCGCGACGTTCCGCACCTTCGTTCGTCATCACCGGCGCAGCGTACGTCATGACGGGCAAAGGCCCCAGCGGCAAACACCGCGACTGCTGGCAATACCGGCAGTACGTTACGGGAACAGAAGAACAGGCTTTCGCAAATGTCGACGTGTATCCGAATCCCGCAACGACCGTCATTCATTTCGATATCGACGAATCGTTTTTCGCTTCGCACGATCAGCTTTCCATTCGTTTGATTTCCGTCGACGGAAAAACGGTGGCGGAAAAATCCTGCGAAAGCAATGCGCACGTCGAGCTGCAGAATGAAGGCTGGGCGCCCGGCGTCTATCTCTATTCACTCTGCGACGGAACGCATCAGTACGGCGGCGGCCGCATCGTAGTACGTTAATCCCATCCGACATGAAGAAAAATTTACTCCCCACTTTCCTGCTGACATTTTTCTCGCTCGCTGCTTCGGCGCAGATGGGCCTCTGGACGATGCGTGATACGTTTCCTGCCGGCGGACGTTCTGCGGCAACCAGCTTCAGCATCGGCACAGGTGCGTATGTGGCATGCGGCATCGACAGCGCGGGTTACAAACGCAGCAACTGGCTGTTCAATCCTGCCACCAACGTGTGGACGCAAATGCAAAGTCTCGGCGGTGTTACCGGCGGCGGACTTTCGCGCGATGTAACGATGTCGTTTGTGATCGGCAACGATGCGTACGTAGTCGGCGGGCAAGGTTCCATTGCGTATTTCAACGACACGTGGAAGTACGATGCGTTCAACGACGTATGGACGCAGGTGCAGAATTTCAATGGCGGCGGTCGTCGTTCCGGCGTTTCGTTCGCGATCAACGGAAAAGGATACGTTGCGCTCGGGCAGGCGTCGACAGGTTTGAAAAACGATTGCTGGGAATACAATCCTTCGACGAACCTCTGGACGCAGAAAGCGAATTTCACCGGCACCGCGCGTCGTCTTGCCGTCGCATTCGTCATCAACAACATCGCGTACGTCGGCACCGGCGATGACGGCATTTGCAAAGGCGACTTCTACGCATTCGATCCTGCCGCGAACAGCTGGACACCGAAAGCGGCCTTCGCCGGAACTCCGCGTTACGGCGCTGTCGGTTTCACGGTAAACGGAAAAGGCTACGTCGGCTTCGGCTACGACAACACGCTGTCGAACAAAAAAGATTTCTGGGAATACAATCCAACGTCGAACAGCTGGCTCGCGATGGCGAACTTCCCCGGCACGGCGCGCTCGAATGCAGTGGCGGTTACCTGCCCGAACAACAAAGTGTACATGG
>CAMLEF010000455.1 GCA_946478675.1 uncultured Flavobacteriales bacterium
GATGCTCATCGAACAAACGCTGCAGCGAAGCGATGTTGTTGTAATGAAACCGCAGGCTGTGCGCGTAATTGCTTTCGGGAATACCTTTCTGCACCGGCGTTGTTCCGATGAACCAGTCGTCGTACGTGAAGAACGGATGCTCCGCGCAAAGTGCGACGTACTTTTTGCCGGTATACGCCCGCGCCAGTTTCACCGCAGCCGTCGTCACCACCGAACCGTTCTTCGCAAACTTCACCTGGTCGGCCCAGGGAAAAAGCGATACCATCAGCTCGGCAGCTTCCAGTTCCGTCAGCGAAGCGCGCGTCAGGTTGTTGCCTTTGTGGATCTCCGCAATCGCCGCCGCAGAAATTTCTTCATCGTCGTAGCCGACGGTCACTGCGCGCAGGCCCAATCCGTAGTCGAGGTATTTTTTTCCATCGGGATCCCACACGTACGCGCCTTTGCCGTGCGAGAGAATCTGCGGTGCGTTGGAAGGATATTGATCGTCGCCGCGGCTGTAGGTGTGTGCGCCGCCGGGAATGACGTTATGCAAGCGATCGGAGTAGTTCATGCGGTTTTATTTTCTTTCGCTTTTTCAGCGTTGTAATTGTTCCAGTATTCTTCCTTAAGATGTGCGTTGATCTTTTCGAAACCGTGTTCCTGCACCCACGTGATCAACTCTTCGTCAGAAATGGCGAGCGTTTTTTCTCCGAGCGAGTTGATGACTTCACTGAAGAAACGCGCATCGTCATCGTAATCGAGCGTGAATCGCAGATCACCCATGATGTCGTAATGCGCAAGCTGAATGGTATGCACAACAGGGTCGCGGAAGATGCGTCCCCAGCCGGTTTCGTATTTCGCATCGTGCGCCTGCTCCAGGCATTTGCCGAGATAAGTATCGGAGTACGCCGAAAGGTTCATCCCGAGCGGCAAACCTTCCACGCGGAAAATATCGGCTTTCACGCCGGCACGGATCGCTTCGTAGATCGCGCGCGCCGCTTTCGCCGAACATAAAATATCGTCGCCGTCCACGCTGATGATGTGCGAACAGCCGAACGTTACCGCGCAATCGTGATGACGCTGCGGAATGTTGTTATCCGAGCCGAAAAACACGGCCACCGGCTGACCTTTCACAATTTCCAGGAAACGCTCGTTGCCGCCTTTTTCGGAAGTCGTAATGGCGATCAGCACTTCCTTGCGGCTCACCTCTTCTGCAAACTCATGCAGCATGCGGCCGTAAAGCCATTCCATGAACGTGCGGCCGGCGGCAGTGATCAGATGTTTGGCCGGCAGCCTGCTCGACCCGAGACGCGCGGTGATGAAAATTCCGATCATACCGCCATGAATTTTTTCTGCTGCCACGACGCTTCGATCGTATACAGCAGCTTCAGCACACGATGATCTTCTTCGAGCGAATTGACGTACGAAGACGGGTTGCCGATGCCGTTGAAGAACGCCTGCATCTCGTCGATGTACATCTGCTCGGTGATATTTTTGTTGTAACCGCTCTGCGCGGAAAGCGTTTCATACGTACGCGTTTCCCATTCCTGGCGATCGTGGTGGAAAATGCGGATGCAATTGTCGTCCCAATTCCAGACCAGCTCTTTCTCCGAGCCGTTGATCAGCATGCGGCGAATGGAAGAACGCGTCACCACGTCGACGGTCAGCACCATCGCGAAACCATCGTAATCCATCAGCACGTTGTACGTATCGTCGATGTCCGGTGCGCCTTCAATCTCGATCGTCTTTTTATAAACCGCGCTCACCAGTTTCGGAAAACCGAGCAGCTTCACGAGCCACGTCAATTCGAACGGAACGATCTCGCGCGCGCCGCCGGTTTCTTTTTTCGAAACATAAAAGTCGCTGACCTTTTCGTACGTGTGCCAGTCGGGCAGGTAATTGCCCATGTGGTAAAGCACGTTGCTGATCTTCCCGAGCTCACCCGACTGAACGGTTTCCATGATCATGCGGATCGCAGGATGGAAATACATCGTGGAAGAAGGCGCGGCAAAAACGTTTTTCTCTTTGGCGAGACGGATGATCTCTTCCATTCCTTCGTCGGTCACGCTGGCTTCCACGAAAAAAGGAAGGCCGAGCCCGATCGACTTGCGCATGTAGATGTGATGCACGTCGGGGGGAACGGAGATCACCAGCGCTGCGGGACGATGCTCGCGAACGGCGGTGTCGAAATCGTTATAAACGGGAATGGAATAAAGTTTCTTCGATTCTTCCTGCCGGTCGGAGCGCAGGTCGAAACCGGCGACAGCGGTGAATCCGAGGGCTTGCAGGTTTCTTACCCGGCGCTTACCCATCGAACCGAGACCGACAACCAGTACTGGTGTATTTTTCATCCTGGAGAAAAAGCGTTTTGATGCCGCGTGACGCGATCAGTATTTGACGTTGAGCGTGCGCATGCTGTAAGCCGAATGCACGGCATTGAGGATAGCCGATTGCTCTTCCTGCGTGATCGTTACCGACGATGGCAGGCTGATGCCGTTTCGTGAAAGATATTCGGTCACCGGGAAAGCCTGGCCTTTGCGGATGTACTGCACGTACGGCGGCATTTCGTGGAGCGGGTAAAATACCGGTCGTGTTTCAACGCCGTTCTTTGCCAGCTTTTCGATGAGCTCGTCGCGGGATACGCCCGTGCCCGGCTCGATGATGCAGGTGTACAGCCAGTAGCCGTTGAACGCAAAATCTTTTTCCGCGGGCCGTTGAATATGCGAAAGCGAGGAAAGCCCTTCATTGTAAATTTTTGCCATGCGGCGTTTCGCATTCACGAATTCGTCGAGACGCTCGAGCTGTGCGCAACCGATCGCAGCCTGGATATTCGTCATGCGGTAATTGAAGCCGACGAAATCATGCCAGTAGCGTTTCTGCTTCGACATGCCGTGGTCGCGGAGCACGAGGGCTTTGTTGTAGATCGCTTCGTCGTTGAAGAGCACCATGCCGCCTTCGCCGGTCGTGATCGTTTTGTTGCCGAAGAAGCTGAACGTAGCCGCCTGCCCGAATGTGCCGACGTGCTTGCCTTTGT
>CAMLEF010000456.1 GCA_946478675.1 uncultured Flavobacteriales bacterium
GTGGCCTCGGCGGAGCTGGCCCCATTCGGCATCACCGTCAACGCCTATGCGCCCGGGATCGTCTTCACCGAGATGACGCGGGAGATGATCGAGACACGCGGGAAGGACCAGGTGAAGCAGATCCCCGCCTTTCTCGGCGAAGTCGACGTGCTGAAAACGATCCAGCTGCTGCCGGGCGTGAAGGGCGGCGCGGAAGGCAACTCCGGCTTCTACGTGCGCGGCGGCGGGCCCGACCAGAACCTCATCCTGCTGGACGAAGCGACGGTTTACAATGCGGGCCACCTCTTCGGTTTCTTCTCCGTGTTCAACGGCGATGCGGTGAAAGACATCAACCTCATCAAAGGCGGCATGCCTTCGCAATACGGCGGGCGGCTTTCTTCGGTGCTCGACATCTCGATGAAAGAAGGCAACAATCAGCGCTTCCAGGTAGACGGCGGGCTGGGCGTGATCTCGTCGCGGCTCACGGTGCAGGGGCCGATCAAAAAAGACACCGCTTCGTTCATCGTTTCGGCGCGGCGCACGTATATCGACGTGCTCATGAACCCGTTCATCAAGGATGATTCGCCGTTCAAAGGTTCGGGCTATTATTTCTATGACCTCAACACGAAACTGAACTGGCGCATCAACCAGAACAACACGGTTTTCCTCAGCGGCTATTTCGGTCGCGACGTGTTTACGTACAACGATGCGAAGTCGGATTTCAAAGTGACGATCCCCTGGGGAAATGCGACGACCTCGTTGCGCTGGAACCATTTGATCAGCCCGAAGATTTTCGTGAATACGACGCTCGTCTTCAGCGATTACAAATTCTCCTTCGGCGCCGAGCAGGACGGATTCGAATTCAAATTGTTCTCCGGCATCCGCGATTACAATGCGAAGCTCGATTTCAGCTGGCTGCCGAACGACAAACATTACGTGCGCTTCGGCGCCAATTACACGTATCACATCTTCACGCCGAATAACGTTTCCGCAAAATCCGGTGAAACGGTTTTCGATCTCGGCGGATTAAAACATGAATATGCGCACGAAGCGGCGATCTACATCAACGACGATTGGGACATCACGAATCGTCTTCGTGTTTCTGCCGGGTTGCGCTATTCGTATTTCATGATGGTCGGGCCGTTCGATCGTTACGTGCAGGATGTGACGGGCCGCGTCATCGATACGATCTCGTACGGCAAGCTGAAAAAAGTGAAAGACTACGGCGGCCTCGAACCGCGCATTTCGCTGCGATACATTCTCGATGAACAATCGTCGGTGAAAGCTTCGTTCACGCAGAATTACCAGTACGTGCATCTCGCGACGCTTTCGCCGATCTCGTTGCCGACCGATATCTGGGTGCCGTGCTCGGACGTGGTGAAGCCGCAGCTGGGCTGGCAGTACGCCGTCGGCTACTTCCGGAATTTCCGCGACAACATGTTCGAGACGTCGGTGGAGCTGTATTACAAGAAAATGCTCAACCAGGTGGAATTCGCCCCGGGCGCTTTGCCGGAAGACAACGTCAACAACAACACCGACAACAATTTCGTTTTCGGCACCGGCGAATCATACGGCGCTGAATTCTTTTTCAAGAAACGCGTCGGCAAGCTGAACGGCTGGATCGGCTACACACTTTCCTGGACGTACCGCACGTTCCCCGACATCGACAACGGCAAAGCTTTCCCCGCGCGCTACGATCGCCGTCACGACATTTCCGTCGTCGTCGTGTACGACCTGAGCGAGCACTGGACGTTCGGAACAGTGTTCGTTTACGGAACGGGAAATGCGATCACGCTGCCGGTTTCGCGTTACATCATCGAAGGACAAATTGTTTCGGATTACGGCCCGCGCAACAGTTTCCGCATGGCGCCGTATCATCGTCTCGACATTTCAGCGACGTACACCTGCAAGCCGAAAAAATTATTTCATCGTTTGCCGTACCAGAGCAACTGGAATTTTTCGGTGTACAACGTGTATAACCGTCACAATCCGTATTTCATTTTCTTCGACAACGAAGGCAGCATCCAGGAAGGCAACCTCAAGGTCGTGGCCAAGCAGGTTTCGCTCTTCCCGATCCTTCCTTCGATCACCTGGAACTTCAGCTTTTAATCATGAAAAAAATCATTTTTCTTTTCGCTTCCGCCCTGCTGCTGTTCTCCTGCTCGAAGGAAATCACGATCGATCTTCCTCCCGCAGAGAAAAAGATCGTCGTCGACGGCGGCATTTTCGTCGGGCAACCGGCCGAGCTGAACCTCACCTGGAGCACCGGCTATTTCGACCCGGTGGATTCGGCTTCGCTGCTGAATTATCTCATCCAGAATGCGACGGTGACGGTTTCCAACGGTGCGATCGTGGATACGCTGCACCTGACGTTGGATCCCAACAAACCGATCCCGATCGTGTGGAAAGGTTCGAATGTGATCGGGCAGGTCGGCGTGACGTATTACCTGACGGTAGTGGCCGATGGAAAAACAGTAACGTCGACGACGACGATTCCGAATCCTGTCGCCCTCGACAGCACGTGGTTCAAGATCGAGCCGGACCAGGACACGCTCGGTTTCGCCTGGGCGCACCTGACGGATCCGGTGGGCGCCGGCAACGGTTACCGCTGGTTCTCGAAACGCATCACGAAAGACCCGGCCTTCATGGCGCCGTACGGTTCTGCGTTCGACGACCGTTTCATCGAAGGAAAAAGTTTTGATTTCGCGTACAACCGCCCGAGCACGCCGGGGTCAACCGCACCGGAAGACAACAACGGCGAACGCGGCTATTATGTCGTGGGCGATACGATCGTGGTGCAGTTCTGCTCGATCGGCCAGAAGGAAGTGAATTTTTTCCGCACCTATGAAACGGCGGTCGGCAACAACGGCAACCCGTTCGCTTCCCCGGGCGTGATCGAATCGAACGTCGATGGAGGCTTAGGCGTTTTCTGCGGCTATTCTCCGAGCTACGACACGATCATTTGTCATTGAATACCCGTTTGTTCGAGCGGAGTCGAGAACTTGTTGCATTGGAATGCGAAAGGT
>CAMLEF010000457.1 GCA_946478675.1 uncultured Flavobacteriales bacterium
TCGTTCCAGCGGGCGTCCTTCGGGAGGCCCGTTTTTTTTATGAGCTGTTGCGAAAAAGTTGGGAGCAGTGGCGTTACTTTTTTCCAGAACGAATTGTCCCGCTTTTCGCTGTACTCCTCGTCAATAAAAAAAAGTAAACCTCGAAGGTTTTGCCAAACCTTCGAGGTTTACTTTTTTTTATTGCCTCCGGGGTGCCCTGCCCGACTGCGTCATTCAGGCGGGCGCTTCAATCAGGGCTATTTAGAGCCGTTCCGCAATTTCACCGTGCGTGTACCTTTTGCAGGGCATTTATCCGGTCGGTTTCCGATGCTGCAATTGCCGCTTATACGGGATTTGCCTACGGTAAACAGGGATTTTATGACAGCTTATAAAATCACCGGTGCCTGCGATACGGTTTTGCATACTTTTGGTACAGCAAACACAATATGAAAGCCCGATTACTGACTGCCGTAGCGCTTTGCATTTTCCTGCTGGCCTGCGGCAACAAGGAAAACCCCGCCGACGAATCACAGGTTGTTGCGGAAGACCCCGGCAAAGTGACGCCGCTCGTCAATGAATTTCTTTCCGGCCATCTCAGCAAAGCCGATACTTCGAAAAAATTCCTGCTCGGCAACGATTCGCTCGCGAGCATTCCGTACGTCAAACAATTCTACAGCGCGCGCGGTTACAAAGCCGCGTGGACCGATCGCGGAACGCTGAACACGGCCGGCGATTCCCTGCTGCGCATCATCCGCGACGCAGAACGTTTCGGTTTGATCCCGAACGATTATCACCTCCTCACGCTCGACAGCATGCTGCGCACGGCGTATGATTCGGCGCACGGCGATTACAACGTCAACAAGCTCGCGTTCTCCGACCTGCTGCTGACGGATGCGTTCTTCACGTTCGCCGTGCACGTTTCCGTCGGGCGAATGGCGAACGACAGCGCCACCACGCGCGAATGGCGGGTGCGTCTGTTCCAGGGCAATCTCATCGATCTGTTGAACCAGTCGCTTTCAAAAAACAATTTCTCTTCGACGTTCGAATCACTCGAGCCGCAACGCCTGGAATACCAGTCGGTGAAGTGGTACATGAATGCGTATCGCGCCAGGTATGCGAAAGCGAAATGGGAGCACCTGCCCGACCGCAAGCAGGACAGCCTCGGCTTTTACAAAGGCATGCGCCAGCGACTCGTGCAGTACGGCGATTACGATTCCACTTCCACCGACAGCGATTCGCTGAAGCTTTCCAACGCGCTGAAGAAATTCCAGAAACGCTTTTTCCTCGAGCCCGACGGCAAAGTCGGCCGCAACACCATTCTTGCGCTCAACATGACGCCGGAAGACTGGACGCGACAGCTCGCAGCGAACATGGAACGCTGGCGCTGGGAACCGGCGAAATTTGAAAAGCGCCACATGATCGTGAACCTCCCCGTTTTCAAAATGACGGTGTGGGAAGACGACACGATCGTCATGGAATCGCGCATCGTGTGCGGCGCAGTGAAAACGCAAACGCCGGAGCTGAACAGCAACATGTACCAGATCGTGCTGTATCCTTACTGGAACGTGCCGTACAGCATCGCATGGAAAGAAATTCTCCCGCACGTCAAGCGCGACACCGGTTATCTCCGCCGCGAACGTTACGAAGTGCTCGACCGCAACAACCAGCTCGTGGATCCGCAAACCGTCAACTGGAAAAAGTACGGCAAGGGAAATCTTCCGTTCAAATTCCGGCAGATGACGGGCGACGACAACGCACTCGGCATTATGAAATTCGAGTTCAACAACAAGTGGAGCGTTTACATGCACGACACGAACGCGAAGAAATATTTCCGCTTCGAAACGCGCGCGTTCAGCCACGGCTGCATGCGGCTGGAAAAATACATGGAGCTCGCGCATTTCCTCATCCGCGACGACAGCGTGAAGTTGCCGAAAGACACGTTCGACGTCTGGACTACGCTCGGCGAGCAGAAGAAGATCAATTTCCGAAAGCCGCTGCCGATCCACGTCCGCTATTTCACCTGCGATGTTGACACGGAAGGGAACGTCGCCGTACATTGCGACATCTACCTCCGCGACCAGCGCATGATCGACGTGCTCTACGGAAAGCCGGCAGGCAGTAAGGAAAACAACGTTCCTGTTCCTACCGCCGCGCCCGCCGATCAAAAGAAAGCTGTGCTGCCGCGAAAGAAGAAAGAGCCCATCGCGCATACATGAGCCAGGAAAAATTCGACCGCTTCTATTCGCAGAAACCTTTTCACGACATGTTGCGCCAGCTCATCGCGCATCGCCTCAACGGCAACCTGATGGAACCGGAATGGTTCGACGGGCTGGTCGCACATCTCCGGCAACGCAACCTGTCGCCGGAAGAACAACAGTTGCTGCAGGAAGCGCTGCAGGCAAATCACACGCTGCTGACACAACGCGCCACGATACTCCAGGAAGAGCTCTCCACGGACAAGCGCACGCCTGTGCAGAAAGCCGGCGCTGCCATGATCGATGCTTCAAAAAATATCTGGCGCAGTTTTCTTCTCAGTCTTTTCTTCGCGGTGATCATTGTGATCCTTTCGATCGGCGCATCGGATGCGGGCTTTAACGACCGGCAACACCTGGTAAGCTTCATTTCGTTGTTCTCTATTTTCTTCATCATCATTCAGTCGGTGCTCTTTTATAATTTTTACAGAAAGCTGCGCGATGCCGGCGAGCTCTTCCGCGACAGCGAAAAAATGTAACTTTCCTCCCGTCCCCGCGTCTCATTCGTAAAAGCATTTTCATGAAAAAACGGCTTACGCTTTTTCTCTTCGCCCTTTCCTGCACCTTCGTCGCTTTCGCGCAGGCGCCCGTGTGGTCCGCCATGGGAACCGGCCTGAACAATTACAGCAACGCGATGGCTTTCTACAATGGCGAGCTGTATGCCGGTGGCGTTTTTAATGCTGCGGGCGGCAACTCCGCGACCAACATCGCCAAATGGAACGGCAGCAGCTGGTCGGCAGTCGGAAGCGGCGTGAACAATTACGTCTATGC
>CAMLEF010000458.1 GCA_946478675.1 uncultured Flavobacteriales bacterium
CTCAAAATTGCAACCGGCGTCCACCATGCGACGCAGCAGGCGATTCAGTTCGATCGCGTCGGGCGTCGTGTGCGTCGAAGGAATTTCTTCGCTGTTGATCATGTTGCGCACCGTCGTGAGCATGCCGGCTTTGTAACCCATCGCGCGGAACAGCTGGAAGAGGAGCGTAACGGTGGTTGTTTTTCCATTCGTGCCCGTAACGCCGATCAGCTTGATCGATGAAGATGGATTGTCGAAGAAGTTCGACGCCATGATGCCGAGCGCCTGCGCACTGTCGCTCACGCGCACGTAGCTGATGCGTTCGTCGGTATTCGCCGGAAACTCTTCGCACACGATGGCGACTGCACCGGAAGCGACCGCCTTGTCGATGAAGGCGTGACCGTCCGATTGCGTGCCGCGCACGGCTACGAAGAGACCGTCTTTTTCCACCTTGCGCGAATCGAACGTCATGGACGTAATCGCCACGTTGGTAGAACCTCTCACTTCGAGCAGGCCGGCCTTATAGAGTATGTCACGCAACAACTTCATAGCGATAGTTCAACCTGGATTTCTGAATGTTCAGGAATTCGTGTTCCCGGGGCGATGGATTGCCTGATCACGGCGCCGCTGCCTTTCAGCTTCACGCGATAGCCGCGGTTCTCGAGGAGGAAGAGCACATCCGACGCCGCCATTCCCGTGAGGTCGGGCATGATGCCGGAAGAGAGCTGCTTGTTCGGATCAATGACTTTCAGCTTCACGCCGTTGTTATTCGGATTCACGCGCACGTATTCGCCGCCGTTCGCATCGGGCTGCACGTCGAAGAGCAGCTGCTGCACCGCGTACGCCGTCGGCGAAGAAAGGCCGGGCTTCACCTGCGGCACTTCCGTTTTCGCAACCGGCATTTCATTCACGGGCTTGTGGATGTCGAGCTCCGTTGCAAACACGCGATCCGCAATTTGTTTGAAGATCGGGCCGGCTACTGCGCCACCGTAGTACACATCGCCGGACGGTGCATTCACGATCACGATGCAGGAATACTTCGGCGCATTCGCAGGGAAATAACCGACGAACGAAGCCTGGTAAGTGACGTTGCTCTTGTCTTTGCCGTAGCCGTTTCCTTTCGCGATCTGCGCCGTTCCGGTTTTTCCTGCGATCGGGTAAACGGAATTCTTCAGGTTCTTGCCGGTGCCTTCCTGCACTACGCCTTCAAGCAGGTGACGCGCTTTGGCGATCGTTTCCGGTTTCGCAACGGAAGGATTGATGACTTCCGGCTGGAACGTTTTGACCGTTTTTCCTTTCTCGCGCACTTCTTTCACGAACATCGGCTTCACCATCACGCCGTTGTTGGCGACGGAATTGTAAAGCGTGAGCGTTTGCATCGGCGTGATCAGCGATTCGTAACCGATCGAGATCCACGGCAGCGAAACGCCGGACCATCCTTTTTCGCCGGCAGTCTTCAGCATCGATTTCCCTTCGCCGGGAATGCTCAGTCCGAGCGGCAGACCGAAGCGCAGGCGATGCAATCCTTCCGTGAATTTTTTCGGCGTGCGTGCGTAAGCGCCGTAGATCGCTTTTGAAATACCGACGTTCGACGATTCGAAGAACGCTTCCTCGAGCGTGACGACATTTTCTTTCGGCGCATGCGCATCGTTCATCGCGCGGTCGAAATAAATGTGGCGTCCGCCTTCGAGATTGATCTTGTCGGAAGGACTGATCAGGCCGTCGTCCATTCCCACCAGCAGCGAAGCGAGCTTGAATGTGGAGCCCGGCTCTTCCGCATCACCGATCGCGTAGTTGTAATCTTCCACGTACACGCCGGAATCCTGTCGCGTGAGGTTGGCGATCGCACGGATCTCGCCGGTCTGCACTTCCATCAGCACCACGCAGCCGTATTTCGCGTTGTGCTCGATCAGCGAATTGCGCAGCGCGTTTTCCGCAACGTCCTGGATGTTGATATCGATCGTCGTGACAATATCTTTTCCCTGCTGCGGATCAATTTCATTATCGTTGTTCAGCGGCATCCAGACGCCACCGGCGATCTTTCGCATGAGGCGTTTTCCGCTCGTGCCCGTGAGCAGCGAATCGTAAGCGCCTTCGAGACCGACTTTCACACGGCCGCTGTCGCTCACGTAACCGATCGTACGTGCGGCCAGCGTGCGGAACGGGCGCTCGCGATGGTTCGTTTGCACGTAAATGAATCCGCCTTTGTAACGTCCATTGCGGAAGAGCGGCAGCTTTTTCATCGCCTGCAGCTCGTTGTAGGAAACGTCGCGCGCGATCAGCTCGTAACGCGAATTCTGGTGACGAGCGGTGATCAGCTGGCGGAAATAATCCTGCTGCGAACGCTCCCGCAGGAGATTCGCGAGACCGGCAGCAAGCACTTTGGCGCTGTCCTCGAATTCTTTGTCGGAGATAAAATCATTCGCCAGCGGATCGATGCCGACTTCGTAATACGGAAGAGAAGTTGCCAGCAGCGAACCGTCGGTGGCGAAGATGTTTCCGCGCACCGCTTCGATGTCGAGCTGCCGCACGGTGGATTCGAGCGCGAGCTCTTTCCAGTGTGCACCCTGCGCGAACTGGATGAAGAAGACGCTCGCCAGCACCGTCAGGCCGAAGAGGCACGACACGATGTACACGATGTACACACGACGGAGTATGATCTTTTGCGCTTCCACTTTTTATTTCGCGGGCTTCGGTGCCGGTTTGTTGTGCACGACAATTTTGATGGGCGGCTCGACGGATTCTTTCACGCCAAGCGCCAGCGTACGGCGTGCGACTTCCGATTGCTGGCTGATATCGCTGAGGTCTGATTTGGAAATGATGTATTCCGAACGCAGCTCCTTGAGTTCGGCCGTGAGCTTGTTCAGCTTGCGGATCTGCTCTTCGGCGTAATAGCCGTTGGCGATGTAGCAAAGCGTGATGAACGTGAGGAAGAAAATGAAAGGGACGGCGCGGATGGCTTTTTCTTTCGAGAGGAAGGCGCCGCTGAGCACCGAGCCTACACTACGGGTGACGATGTTCC
>CAMLEF010000459.1 GCA_946478675.1 uncultured Flavobacteriales bacterium
GCAACCAAACGACACCCGCAACTACTATGGATACGCGCAGCAGGATCTGTTGCCACGTGAGCTCCTTCTCTTCTGCTTTGGGTTGCTGCTTTTTCTCTTCTTCGGTTTTGCTTTTTTGCTCGCGCGGCTTGATGTGAATCTCGTCGGCGATCACCGGTTTCGGAAAACTTTTCAGCTGTTCGTCGATGGAGAGATCCGATCGCGGTTGCGGCACTTGTTTCGCGGCGTCGTCGTAAGAGATCACGACAATCGAATCGCCGGGTTGGATCGCTGCGAGCGTCGTGTCTTTTTTATCGTACAGCACGCGGCAAACCGAAGCGTCGATCGTTCGCGTCGTGTTGCTTTCGAGACGATAATCGTCATTGAAGAAAATAAGATGATCGAACGACATGTCGAGCCGTTTCGCTTTCGGATCGGCTTTGGTTTCCGCTTTGCCGATCAGCACCAACCACGGCTCCGGCGGAGGAAGCGGCGGCGTTCCATCCGGCTGCGGCGATTCGCGCTGGTCTTCATTGCCGATCGTCATGTCGAAATCGAGCCAGCCGTAACCGGGGAAATACACTTGTGTCCACGCATGCGCCTGGCTCGCGTAGAACCAATACCAGCCTTTGTTCTTATCGCTGCGATCGATCGTTGCAAAACCGGTGGTGAAGCGCGAAGGAATACCGACAGCGCGCAGGAGGAATAACGATGCTCCTGCGTAATACGTGCAGTAGCCCGCGTGCGTGCGGAACAGGAAATTGCTGAGCATCGTCGCATTCGGAATGTTCGGATCACTCGGCGGACCGGGCGTGAGCGTGTAACGGAAAACGCGGTTGCCTTCCTTGTCGCGCTGCAGGAAATAATCGCGGATGGCGATGACTTTATCCACCGGCGTCGTCGCGTTTTTCGTGATGCGTTGCGCAAGTGCGGTAATGGAATCATACAGCGCGCCTTTCGGCATCTGCGTGTAATATTCGAAGAATGCAGTATCTGTCCCAGCGTAATTCTCCACCGAACGCAATTCGTCGTAACGTTCTTCCTGGTAACCTTCGAGCTGCGGATTGCCGGAAGGATTGTACACGAAGTACGCGTTGTTCAGCTCCGAGGTGTAACATTTCACTTTGTAAGCCGAGCGGAACAATTTCCTGAAGCTGCTGTCGACGGGAATCGTTTGCACGGAATACGGCGTTGCAGGAGCGAGCAGCGCGTGCTTCCAGGTGTTGGAAGAAACGTACACTTCCGCATCCACCGTTTTACGCTTCTTCGTCGCCAGCGAATTTTTGATGACGGTGCTGTCGGAGCGCGAACGGTACATCGGCAGCGTCGACGGGTCGATGTTCAGCTCGTCGAAATACGGAACGGCCGTATCGCGCGTGAATGTTTCTTTTACCGGGTCGTATTTCGTGAGATAATGGTAAACGAAATACAACGGCTTCGGCGATCCGTCCGGGAAATAATTCTTGAGCTTGCTGCAGAACATGATGTAATCCGCCTGGCTCATGCGGTCGCTCATGCTCATCGAATCTTTCAGCTTGTAGCCGTCTTCTCCGTCGTCGTTGTTCTGCCCGCCTTTGTCTTTTCCATCCTGCGGTTTTTGCCCGCGGTTGCCGCGCTCAAGAAGACCTTTGCGTTCATCATAATTTTTATCGCCCTCTTTTCCCTTGTCGTTCTTGCCCATCTGCACCAGCTCGTATTCGGTCGCCGTCAACCGGGTTCGCAGTTTTTTCGTTACTGCGAAAAACACGATGAAGATCATCGCCAGAAACAACAGCAGGCGCACGGAAAGATTGATTGTCTTCTTCGTGTTCAGCTCCTGCACGTCGGAGAGCTGCGGCGCGAGCATGAACATGTAGAACGTGTAACCGACGATCGGCAGCAATGCGCCGAGGAGATAATTGACGGAAAGTTCGCTCGTATCCGCCACGCTGATAATCGTGACCAGCAGCAACAGACCAACGATAAGAATGATCGCATACCGCTGCGTCCATTTCGAGCCGGAAAGGTTGCGGATAAATTTCGGGCGCGGAGCCGCGAGCACTAAACCGAAGGACCAGCCGACAAAGAACAGCAACGCATAGGAACGGAACAACGCGGTGTAGCGGAACATATCGAACTCCCCGGGAAGGTGGCCGATAATTTTTCCGACGCCCCAATACAAAATCGCCAGCGCAACGAACGTGAACAGCGGCCGCACGCGGAAGAAATAAAGTCCGTAGGAAATGGTCAGACCCGCCGTGAGCCAGATCGTCTGCCAGCCTTCGGACGTATCGAGCGAAGTGAACGATTTGTTCAGCAGCTGCAGCGTCCACCAGCTGATCGCCGCGGTGGGAAGCACCTCGAAGACCAGCCGCAGCACCAGCTGCATCACCGTGCGTTTGCTATGTGGCGTTGCGCTCATCCTTCGTCGGTGCTGACCAGGAATGCGTTTCCTCTTTTCGTGAAGAGGTTCAGCATTTCGCGTTCGTTATCCTTCAAGCGGCTGCGCAGCGGCGACAACAGCCAGGCGTTGCTCAGCTTATCGGCCGGCGTTTCTTCCGGGACGATGAAAATATTTTTCAGCTTCATGCGGAACGGCGAACGGATCGCGTCCGACATGCGAATGGCGACCACCGGCACATCCGGCGCCAGATTATTCAACAGCTGCGCCACTTCGTTCACCGGCACCAGCGATGACAGGCAAACGAAGGCGGCTTTGCGCGCGTTCACGTATTCCGTCAGCGGGCGATCTTTCTGCCAGGATGCGGCAGCCAGATGCAGGAGCTCCGAATGCTTGTCGCTTTCGCCCTGCAGCTTCGGCGTTTCCTGGTCGGTGGGCATGCGCACTTCATATTCGCTTTTCTGCAGCGTTTCGAAAATGTTGCGCAGCTTATCCTTGTAACCGTTCAACAGCTGCTGCTCGAAACCGCCGGAAGTCGCATCGCCGAGCGTATTGAAAAAGCTTGCATAGAAATACAAATGCGAAGCGTACGGATCCATCGTTTCCGGGATACGCACGACGAGC
>CAMLEF010000460.1 GCA_946478675.1 uncultured Flavobacteriales bacterium
CGACTAAAGCAGTCACCTGCGCGGGTTGGTCCCGACTTTCGTTGAAAGTCATCGCTTTATGCTAACAAAGCGCCGCTCCTCTCTGCTTTGTTCGATTCACGCTCCGGGCTTTTCACTTCAGTCGGGGCTAGATAGAACAGTTCCGCAATTTCAACGCAACATTTTAATCCGTCAGCCCCTTGATGTAAAACGGGATCAGGAACCACTCGAGCACGTTGCGGTGCGCGTGTGAAACGTGCTGTGCGTAGCTGCGCATGCTCTTGTGCAACGCACGCGAGTAACGCTCATCCACTTTCGTCAGCACGCCTTCGATCTTTTTCAGTTCCGATTTAAGCGCGGCTTCGCGTGCAAATTTTTCTTTCGGCAGCTCTTCGTTCAATTCGGAGAGCCGTGCGGAAAATTGCAGCTCTGCTTCACGAAAATAATCGCGCAGCAACGGATCGCCGGAAAATGTTTTCAGATGCGTGAGATGCACGGCTTCTTCTTTTTCCCGTTCATCTGCGCCGCCATCCGTATTCGAAGCGAGCAGCGACACATATACCGGGTAATTCAACAATTGCTGGCGCTCTTCCTTGTCGAGATTTTCAAACCCTTCCATAAGCTTTTTCTTTTTCTCCCTGCAAAAACGATACCTCCTGCCTGCCTGAAAACTTTTTTTAACTCACCTTGACACTTCCGATAGTTATCGGAAAGCACGTTATTTTTACCGTCATGAAAAAAGCCTACATCTTCCCCGGCCAGGGATCGCAATTTCCCGGCATGGCCAAAGACCTGTATGAAAACAACCCGGTAGCGAAAGAGTTGCTCGAGAAAGCGAACAGCATTCTCGGCTTCCGCATCACCGATATCATGTTCAGCGGAACCGAAGAAGAGCTCAGGCAGACGAAAGTCACGCAGCCGGCCATCTTCCTGCATTCTGTTGCGCTCGCTGCTACCCTCGGCGATTTTCATCCCGACATGGTAGCCGGCCATTCCCTCGGCGAATTCTCCGCGCTCGTCGCCAACAAAACGCTCGCTTTCGAAGATGCGCTCGTGCTCGTTTCCAAGCGCGCCCTCGCCATGCAAAAAGCCTGCGAGCTGAAACCCTCCACGATGGCCGCCGTGCTCGGCATGGACGACACGAAAGTCGAAGCGATCTGCGCCTCCATCACCGATGACATTGTCGTCGCAGCGAATTACAACTGCCCCGGCCAGCTCGTCATTTCGGGCACGGTAACCGGCATCAACAAAGCCGTCGAGCTCCTCAAAGCAGCCGGCGCGAAACGTGCGCTCGTGCTTCCCGTCGGCGGTGCCTTCCACTCCCCGCTCATGGAACCCGCGCGGGTCGAGCTCGAAGCCGCGATCAACAGCACGAAATTCAGCACACCGATCTGCCCCGTTTACCAGAACGTCAACGCGCAGCCCGTCAGCGATCCGGATCAAATCAAACAAAACCTCATCGCGCAGCTCACCGCGCCCGTCCGCTGGACACAAACCGTCCAGAACATGGTCACCGACGGCGCCACGAATTTTGTGGAAGTCGGCCCGGGAAAAGTGCTGCAGGGATTGGTGAAGAAGATTGCGTCTTCGGCGGAAGCAGTGAGTGCGTAAGCGGCTGTTTTCAATGCGTATTTTTCAAAATGGGAGGCGTTAGTGCATCCCATTTTTGTTGCGGTGTTACGGGTTGCGATGTTGCGCGGGAATTCAGTTCAGCATGAGTTTTGAGTACAATTTTGAATGTTCAATTTTCAATCCCATCCGAAACGCGCACCCCGCAACACCGCAACTTCACGTACATCCCTCTTACTTATCAACATTTCCCCTTAAAAATAACCACTCCCCTATATCCTTCCGCCCCTCAATTCCGTTATACATTTGTACTGGTAAACGACTTTCCCATGAAACGCATCTTTTTCACCGCAGTGTTTTTTTCGCTGGCCACTTTTGCTTCGGCGCAGTTTTTCCAGGGCTGGGGAATTATGGCCGGAGGAACGCTGGGCCGTCAGAATTATCTCTACCACAACCCGGATTCGAAGGACCGCTCGAAGTATTTGCTGCGCTACAACGGCGAGATCTTCGCGGAGTTCGGCTATCATCCGACTTTTCGCTGGGTGACGGAACTGCAGTACAACGTCAAGGGCGCAAAATGGAATGAAGGCGGCTCCACGGTGAAATACCAGAACCAATACGCGGCCTGGAACAACTACCTGATGGTGCGCAAAGAGTTGTATTCCGTGATCCCCTATTTCAAGATCGGGCCGCGCGCGGAATATGTGTTCAGCTCGGATCAAAACTTCAGCAAATTCCACATCACGGGAGCAGCGGGCGCAGGCGTCGAGTTTGTCGCTTTCGGCCCGGTGAAATTCATCACGGAAGCCTGGTGGGTGCCGGATGCAACACAGTCTTACAAATCGGATCCGCTCAGCATCAAGCAGCATTGCTGGGAGCTGCGCGTCGGCATCAAGATCGGCAAGCGCGGCGATGCGACCTGCCCGGCCTACAAGGATCAGCCGAACGATTAAGCAATAAAAAGCTCCAATAAAAATTCCCCTGCCGGCTTCGTCGACAGGGGAATTTTCATTTGCTGCAGGAGCAACAAATGCGTCCAATTTCCCATCCAAAAAGAGAGAAAATCGCCCTGCTGGTTTTTACACAGCAGGAACGATCTTCATTTGCTTCCGGACCGAACGAATCGGTTCGGAAACATTTTTTCTTTGAAAATCTCCCTGCTGTTTGAAGAGCAAGGGAGATTCTCGTTTGTTTCTGCAGAGGGAATCTTTGCAAAAACTAAGGCTTTGAAAATCTCCCCGCTGGTTTGAAGCAGCAAGGGAGATTCTCGTTCGTCTTTGCCCAGAACGAATCCATGCAAAAACTTAAACTCTTTGAAAATCTCCCTGCTGGTTTTAAAGCAGCAAGGGAGATTCTCGTTCGTCTTTGCTCAGAACAAGTCCGTGCAAAAACTTAAACTCTTTGAAAATCTCCCTGCTGGTTTTG
>CAMLEF010000461.1 GCA_946478675.1 uncultured Flavobacteriales bacterium
TTGTTCTATTAACTGAGAATACGCTTGGAATTTACCATAGAAATCTCTGTGGTTAGAACACCATTCTGTAATTGCTTACGCTGCTTGAAATGAAATTTTATCTTCGCAATACCTCACGATCATTTTCTGGAAAACACCTCTCATATCACCTGCATCGGTCTCATGTCCGGCACTTCCCTCGACGGGCTGGATATTTGCCGCGTCCGTTTTTCGGAGAACGAAAGCGGCTGGCACTACATGATCGATGCGGCCGAGACCGTGCGTTATCCCGACCAATGGCTCGTCAAGCTGCGCTCTGCGGAAAACTGCAACGGCGTCGAGCTGGTGCGACTGCACACGGAGTACGGAAAATTTACCGGTGAAATGGTGAACGCTTTCCTGGAAAAATTTCCGGGAGAAACACCGGCCTTCATCGCTTCGCACGGGCACACCATCTTTCACCGTCCCGATCTCGGTTACACGTTCCAGCTGGGAGCGGGCGCTTCCGTTGCGGCTGCGGCATCGCTTCCGGTCGTCTGTGATTTTCGCACGACGGACGTGGCGCTGGGCGGACAAGGCGCGCCGCTGGTGCCGGTAGGCGATGAGCTGCTCTTCGGAAATTATCACAGCTGTCTCAACCTCGGCGGCTTCGCCAATATCTCCTACAGCGAAAACGGGAAGCGCATCGCCTTCGATATCTGCGCAGTGAATTACGTGCTCAACCGTCTCGCGAAACGTGCGGGAAAAATGTACGACGCAGACGGCGCCATGGCGAAGAGCGGAAACGTGCTCACGGATCTGCTCGAGCGACTGAACGCGTTGCCGTATTACCGTGCGCTTCCGCCGAAGTCGCTGGGAAGAGAGTGGGCGGAGAGCAGCATTTTCCCTTTGCTGAAATCCGATTACCGGACGGAAGATTTGTTGCGCACGTTTACGCTGCACGTAGCCGAGCAGATCGGTGCGGCGGCTCCTGCGGGCGGGCGCATGCTCATCACCGGCGGCGGCGCGCACAACGGTTTCCTCGTGGAATTGCTGAACGAAAAATGCAGCTGCGAAGTCGTCGTTCCTGACCCGATGACGGTAGATTTCAAAGAAGCCCTGGTGTTTGCTTTCCTCGGCCTGCTGCGCTGGAAAAATCGTGTGAACGTGCTCGCCAGCGTCACCGGCGCCACCCGCGACAGCTCCTCCGGCTCCATCTTTTTATAACACTGTGCCCTCTGTGCAAACCTCTGTGCAACCTGTGGTTGAAGCTATCGCCACTCTATAAACGGAACGTTTCATCTCAACTACTTACGATACAAAAAAGAAAAATCCGGCTTTGCGGGCCGGATCTGAAATCAGCGAGAGACGCGATTAAAAATCTTCGTTGAAAAAATCGTCGTCGTCGTCATCGTCGAGGTCAAGCGTGTTGATGTCGAGATCATCTTCGAGGCGAATGTTTTTATCATCCGGCTCGTCAGCGCCATCATCCTCTTTATCGGGTTTATCGTATTCGTCGTCTTCTTCGGGAAGATCGGAATCGTTATCTTCTTCTTCGGGAAGGACGGCGTCATCGTCATCTTCATCCTCATCGGCAGCACGCTTCGGTTTCGAAGTTTTTGCTGTCGATTCTGCCTTGCCTGCTTTCAGCGCGGTACTTGATTTGGGAGTTTTGCTCTGCTTTTTCATCGCTCGATGAATCTATAGAGTAAAGTTAAAAAGGTTTTCTGCTCGCAAATATTTTCAAAAAAAATTTTTGTCAACGAAGCAGCGTAAAACACACGCCGCGCCGCAAGCTGGTTGATTTCGTACTTTTGCGCCTTAACATACGGTATGAAAGATTTACTCTCCGCTTACGAAAACAAACGACCCGAAATCGTTTTTGAATGGAAAGACGCTGAGACCGAAGCCGAAGGTTGGGTGGTGATCAACTCCCTCCGCGGCGGCGCAGCAGGTGGTGGCACGCGCATGCGCAAAGGCCTCGATCGCCGCGAAGTGGAATCGCTCGCGAAAACGATGGAAGTAAAATTCACCGTTGCCGGTCCTCCCATCGGCGGCGCGAAGTCGGGCATCAATTTCGATCCGGCTGATCCGCGTCGCAAAGGCGTGCTCGAGCGCTGGTTCAAAGCGGTGATGCCGCTGCTGAAAAATTATTACGGCACCGGCGGCGATCTCAACGTCGATGAAATTCATGACGTCATCGCCATCACGAAAGAATACGGGCTGCTGCATCCGCAGGAAGGCGTCGTGCGCGGACATTTCGGCGCCGATGCTGCCGGCGCTTCGGAGCGCATTCGTCATCTCCAGGCGGGCGTGACCAAAACACTCGAAGAAGGAATTTATTCGCCGGCGTCTTCGCTCACCGTGGCCGACATGGTCACGGGCTTCGGAGTCGCGGAAGCGATCCGTCATTATTATGAGCTCTGGGGCGGAACAGTGAAAGGCAAGCGCGTGATCGTGCAGGGCTGGGGCAACGTCGCGTCGGCAGCAGGTTATTACCTCGCGCAGATGGGCGCTGTGCTCACCGGCATCATCGATCGCGACGGCGGTCTCGTCGATAAAAACGGGATGGGCTTTGACGAAGTGAAAACGCTTTTCCTGGCGAAACAAGGCAACAAACTGAACGCTCCGCACCTGCTTTCTCCCGAAGAAGCGCAGAAACAAGTCTGGTCGTGCGGCGCTGAAATTTTCATCCCGGCAGCGGCATCGCGTCTCGTCACGAAAGAGCAGATCGACACGATGATCGCCAACGGACTCGAAGTGATCTCCTGCGGCGCCAACGTTCCTTTCGCCGACAAAGAAATTTTCTTCGGTCCCATCGGTGAATACGCCGACAGCAAAGTGAGCGTGCTTCCCGACTTCATCGCCAACTGCGGCATGGCCCGCGTTTTCGCCTACCTCATGGGCGACATGGTCCAGCTCACCGACGAAGCGATCTTCGAAGACGTTTCTGCCGTCATCGGCAAAGCGCTCGCGCAAACCCACA
>CAMLEF010000462.1 GCA_946478675.1 uncultured Flavobacteriales bacterium
GTGTACAGCTTCTCGCAGTGCCTCTCGCATCCCAATTATCTCTACTGCGGAACAGAGCCCGGCGAAATTTATCGCTCCACCGACATGGGCGCGAACTGGTCGCTGATGACGCTGAATGATCCGCTGGCCGGAAGCGTTTCCGCGATCTGCGTGTCGCCGACCGATTCCAGCATCGTGTATGCGGGCAGCGGCGATTTCATTTTCAAATCGTCGGACGCAGGGCTCACCTGGAACGTTGTGCTTTCTGCAAGCGGCCTCTGGGCGAATGAAATTCTCGTGCATCCCGCCGATCCGAACGTCGTGCTCGTGGCGGCGAACAAAGGCTTTTTCAAAACCACGAACGGCGGCGCAACATGGACGACGGTGTACACGCAATCCTGCTGGGACGTGAAGATGCGCCCGGGCACTGCCGACGTTGTTTATCTCGTGAAAGACAATCCGTCATTGCTCAAAGCGGAATTCTTTACATCAACCGACACCGGCTCTACGTTCACGATCCAGTCGAACGGCTGGTACAATTCCACCGATCCTTCCCGCTCCGACGGCGGCGCGCGCATTGCGGTTTCTCCTGCGGATCCGTTGCGCGTGTATGCGTATCTCATCGGCGCAGCGAAAGCGAACGATTATGGTTTCATCGGCGTGTACCGCAGCAACGACGGCGGACAATCGTGGTCGTTGCCGAATGGTCCTGACGGCGGACCGTATAACAGCACGCATTTAAATCTCGCGTACGGCGATCCGACGTGGACGTACGACCAGGGTTTTTACAACTGCGCGATCATGGCGGATCCGAATGATGCGGACAAGCTGCTCATCGGCGGATTGAATCTCTGGCGTTCGAACGACGGCGGCGCGACGTTCAGTTCCGTTGCCGGTTATGTCGGCGGACCGCTGAACATTCACGTCGATCAGCAGGATTTTCGTGTGGGTGCGAACGGCGTGTGGATCACGAATGACGGCGGCATTTATTACTCGACGGATTTCTTCAACAACAATAACCAGGTGCGGATGGACGGCGTACACGGCTCGGAATTCTGGGGCTTCGGTTCGGGATGGAACGAAGACGTGATGGTCGGCGGATTGTATCACAACGGTGTTGTCGCTTATTACGAAGGCTGGAACGACAATGAATTCCTCGAGCTCGGCGGAGGCGAACCGGCTTCCGGTTATGTGAATCCCGGCATCAACCGGAAAGTGTACAGCTCTGAGATCGGTGGCGCGATGTTGCCAACTTCCATCGGCCAGCCCGTGCAGTACCTCACGTTCGGCATGTCGCCCAATGAAAGTTACTGGTCGGCGGAATCGAGCGAAATGGAATTCGATCCGCGCTGTTATTCCATCGCCTGGATCGGCAACCAGAACAAGCTGTACCAATCTACCGACGGCGGCGCATCGTTCAACGTCGTGCATGCGTTCGGCACATCGACTGCTGCGCAGCTCAGCTATTTCGAAATCGCGATGAGCAATCCCGATGTCATGTACGTCACGCAACGTCCTTCTTCCGGCAACCAGGGCAAACTCTGGAAATCGACCGACGGCGGCGCGACGTGGACATTGCTGACGATTCCTGCCGGCAACAGCTCGCGCATCGTCATCACCGTTTCTCCGACCGATGAAAACACCTTGTGGATCGGTTATCCTTCCGGTGCCAACGGCAACAAAGTTTTTCAATCCACGAACGGCGGCAGCAGCTGGACGAACATCACGAGCAGCGATCTCGACAACCAGGAAGTGCGGTCGATCGCGTGTGTCGGCGCAACCGATGGCGGCGTTTATCTCGCGACGAACCAAACGGTGTATTACCGCAACAACACGATGAGCAACTGGAACGCTGATAACAACGGCTTGCCCGCTTCTCTTCAATCGCTGTACCTCCGCCCGTTCTACCGCGACGGAAAGATCAAAGTCTCCAGCTACGGACACGGCCTCTGGGAAAACGACCTCACCGATCAGCCGGGTTATCCTGTTGCACAGCCGCAGGTCGACAAGCTTTCGTACACGATGAATTGCGTAACGGATACGTTTTATTTCGAAGATCATTCCATCCTGAATCACCAGGGCGCAACATGGCAATGGTCGTTTCCCGGCGGCACACCGGCGACTTCGACGCAACGCAATCCGAAAGTTGTGTACAACGCACCGGGCACGTACACGGCAACACTCATCGTCACCGACAATCTCAACCAGTCCGACACGAATTCGCTGACGATCGTGGTTTCCGCTTACCAGGTGAACACGTATCTCGCGGAAGGATTTCAAAGCGGTTTTCCTCCTGCAGGATGGTGGCTGGAAAATGCGGATAACGATGCGCAATGGTCGCTCGCTACGAATGCCGGCGGTTACGGGCAAAGCACGCAGTCCTCGCTGTTCGACAATTACAATTACGACAGCCAGGGACATTCCGACGATCTGCACATTCGCACGAACATGACATTGCAATCGTCGCACTGGATGAAATTCGATCGCGCGTATTCGTTGTATGGTGCGCCTTATTCGGATACGCTCGAAGTGCTCGTCTCGACGGATTGCGGCGCCACCTTCACGTCTGTGTATCTCAAAGGTGGATCGCAGCTGGCGACGGCGCCTTCGCAGCAAAGCAGCATCCGCTTAAGCCAGATCGGAGAAAGCTCGTGCGCGATTGGATCACCGCCGTGCGTGAGGCGTTCCTTCGACCCACACGGCAGAACCGCCGTCGTGAGCACCGAATCCCCTTCAAAGCTCCTATTGAGATTCGCGCTCCTTCAGGGACGACATACCACGGCATCTCGCGTGACCTGAGTGCGCTTGGCATGGGTGCTCTGATTACGTGTTATCTCGAAATTGGCGACGATATATGGGTGAAGTACGATCATCCCGCCGCTGGCGAGCAAGTCGCCCGCGCAACCGTGCGGAGAGCCACCGTCAAACAACGGCATGGGTATC
>CAMLEF010000463.1 GCA_946478675.1 uncultured Flavobacteriales bacterium
ATGGCATTGGTGTTCACCGTTCCGCCGGAAACGCCGATCAGCTTCCAGATCGCTTTGAGGTAATTCTCTTCGGAAAGCGTTTGCATGAGCCAAAGGTAGTTGTATTTTAAATACGTAAAAAAATAAATTTAGGGCTGCCTAAAAATTGAGGACAGGTTACACAAAAAAGCCCCGCCGGCAGTACCAGCGGGGCTTTTGAAAATAGCGTCGGAAATTAACGGATCAGGTGAACGAAGCCGGTGTTCGTGATCGGCTCCATGTCTTCCTTACAGCGGGAGGTGAATTTCGCTACCCAGTAATAAACGCCCGGGCTGGCTTCTTTGCCGTCGATCTTGCCGTCCCAGCCGATCGTGTAATCGTTGGTGTAGAACACCTGCTGTCCCCAACGGTTGTACACCCACATTTCGAACGTGCCGACATACAGCAGCGTGAAATCGTACTGCGGCGTACCGGAGCTGATCGCGTTCTGGCCGGTTACCGAATAATCGAAGTACGGATAGAAATAATCGTTGTGCAGGTCACCGTTCGGCGTAAAGACGTTCACCGTGGAATCCGGCATAAAGAGGTTCGCCGGCGGCACGTAGTTGATGATGATGGAATCCCAGATCGGGCACGGGTTCGTGTTGTATTCCACGTAATAAATTTCGCCGAGCACCGGGTTTTGCAGGAGGTAAGTCTGGCTTGTAGCGCCCGCGATCAGGTTATGCTGCGGATCGTACCACTGGTAGCCGGGCTGGCCGCCGATGGCGATCAGCGTGATTTGCGGATCACCGACACAGAATTGCGTAGTAATGCCGGCGGTATCCAGTCGTGGTGGATCGGTCAATGTTATTGTATCGTGTTCCAGGCACCCTATGGAATCCTGCAGCGTTACGATGTAGGTTCCTGCTTCAAGGTTCATTGCGGTAGGCCCGGTTTGCACCGGCGAAGTATTCCAGGTGTAGTTGACCGGTGGTATACAATTCGCGCAGTTCGATGTCGCTGTTCCTGAATTCTGCCCGAAGCAAAGCGGATCGACGCCCGTAATGGCGGTATTGAGCGGCGTAAGCGCAATGATGACGCTGAGCGTCGTGTGGCAGGACGTATCGGCTACGGCGGACATATCTACCGTGAACGTGTCGCTGGTAGAGGCGTTGGGCACGAAGAGCGAGTCGTTGTTGGCGCCGTTGATGATGTTGCCGTGCGGATCGTACCACTGGTAAGTAGCGAAGCCGTTAGGAGCGATGAGGAACGCACCGGGAGAACCGGGGCAGAACGTTGCCGATACCGCGCTGCCGATGTTTGCGCAGGCGCAGTCAATGTAGGCGTAAGCGTAGTGACCGCTGTAGATGCAACCGCCGGCGGTAAAGCGCACCGTCACGTTGTGGTTGATGTAGGAGGAGAGGTCGACAGTAACCGTTGACCACGGCTTATAATAGACCTGCGAGCAGGTGGTAGAGGCGATAAAGCCCGGAACGGTTCCGCGGGCCTCCACGTAATACTGCGCACACGGAGAAACCGGGGCGCCGAGGGAGTCAAGCACTTCGATCTTGAAATACGGCTGTTCGCCCGGAAGGTGACCGCCGTCGTTCAGTACCACCGCGTAACGATAGGTGAACTGCGTGTTGTTCGGATCAACCGTAAACGTTTGTTCGAGAATTTCGCCCTGGTAGTTGGCGTAGGTGGTACCCATGCGGGCCACGTAGCTGCCGTAACCGCCGGGAACGATCGGGAATCCACCGCACAGATCGTTTCCGGAAGCTGCGGAGCAGATCGTGTGACGCGCGTTCATGTCGTTGGTGGACGCATCCATCGTGGTGCTGAAAATACCGACCTGGATGTTCTGCAGCGGGCCGTTCGAGCTGACACTGTTGTCGCCGATTGCGCCCTGCCAGCCGGTAAAGTCGCCGGTTTCGAAGCCCATGTTGGTGCAGGCCGACTGCGGCGTTACGGTGCCGATGCTGCCGTTGTTGCGTTCGTTATAACCGTTCAGGTCGTATTTCTTTGCCTTGAATTTCCACTTCGAATAGGCATAGAATTCGGCCGTTTCAGTTGCATCAAGGTGGGCGCGGGTCGCGATTTCCATAATGCTATCGCGATTGAAGCCGATCAATGAATCGGCCTCCGAAGGCGAATGGGTCTGTTGAGCTACCTGTGACCACGCGGGCGCTGCGAGGAAAGCAAAACAAGACAGAAGGAGGGTAAACCTTTTGTTCATGAGATGAGTTTGTGTTTGCCAGACCGGCTAATATACTAAACTTCCGCTGGTTGAACGGCAACGGTCCGGTTTATTTGCCTAATCTGTAACGCAATACACCTGAAAAGATACAACCGGTACTGCCGTTTTTTCAGCCGGGATTACTGATTTTGATGGGTTTATCCGCATTTGGCTGAACAGGGCCGCCGCTCTGGCTTTAATGGAATTTTTTGCAGTGTCGTTATCATGATCTGCGCCAATTCATTTTTGTTCACAATAATGGAGCACGTCGGGCTCTGCTTTGTGACGCAGTGAAAAACAACAGGCAAACTTTTGCACAAAAAACTTTCCGCCGTCGTGATTGCTTATTTTTACGTTCACGATTTTTCCCCGGACATGTTTAAGAAGAGCAACGAATACACGCTGAAAGAGGCGATCGAAGAGATGATGAAAACTTATCGTCTCGAAGGGAAGGTCAACGAGATGAAGTTGCTCAATGGCTGGGAAAAGATCATGGGGCCGGCGATCGCGAAATACACGCGCAAAATTTACATCGAGAGCCGCGTGCTGTATGTCGAGCTGAATTCGGCTGCGCTCCGCCAGGAACTTTCCTTCGGCCGGTCGAAAATGGTGAAGCTGCTCAATGAAGAAGCCGGCGCAAGTGTAATCGACGACGTGATCCTGCGATGAAGGTTTTGACCGATGCGATCCTTTTTGCTGCGAAAAGTCATTCGGGCCAG
>CAMLEF010000464.1 GCA_946478675.1 uncultured Flavobacteriales bacterium
TGCAAAAACTTAAACTCTTTGAAAATCTCCCTGCTGGTTTTGAAGCAGCAAGGGAGATTCTCGTTCGTCTTTGCGCAGAACGAATCCGTGCAAAAACTTATCTCTTTGAAAATCTCCCTGTCGTTTTTGAGGCGACAGGAGAGATTTTCTGTGCTTCTGGATTGAGCGAATCAATTCAGAAACATTTTTCTCTTTAACCTGCCCCGCGGATTACAGCGAGCAGCAGCGCGATGATCGCGATCACCAGCAGAATATGGATCAGGTAACCGGCGCTGTAAGCGAAGAAGCCGAGCGCCCAACCGATAATCAGGATGACGGCGATGATATATAGTAACCCTCTCATAACGTTTTGTTTTTTTATTCTGATTCTGTTGTCTTGTCTTTCTACAGTCAATTTTACTGCCATGCCGGTGCCAAAGATTCCGGTTTACGATCCCTTGCCGGGATGCATCGACCGATTGCAATAAAACGCAGTTGCGTGCGTTGCTTTTTTCGCTGGCTTCCGGCGCTTAACTTTGGCTGTTGCCTTCCCGGCGCTGTTCACATGCGATTTTCCCGCCTCATCCTGTTGCTTTTTTTCCCGTTCGCACTGCAAAATGCATTCGGGCAGCGACTGTTTACACTCAGGATCGAAGAGCAAGGGACAGCAGATGTTTTAAAGCATACGCGTTACGCCACTTCCTTTCCTACTCAGGCAGAGCGCGAAAAAGAATTGCGGAAAGTGCTCATCCTTTTATGGAACGATGCGTACCTCGCGGCGCGCTACGACAGCCTCGTGCAGGATTCCATTTCACTGATTGCATACCTCGATCCCGGCGTGAAATACCAATGGGCGCGGCTCAAAAAGGGCAACGTCGACGAAGGCATTCTTTCCGATATCGGCTTTCGTGAAAAGCTGTGGCGCGGAAGGCCGCTGAAATTTAAAGAAGCGGCAAAAGTGCAGGAAGACATTCTCACCTGGTGCGAAAACAACGGTTACCCGTTCGCTTCCATCCGCCTCGACAGCGTAACCTTTCCCGACGATCATTCGCTGAGCGCGGTGCTGCATCTCGAGAAAAACCGCTTCACGAAAATCGACAGCATCGAGATGAAAGGGAATTTGCGCCTGTCGAAGCCATATCTCTACAACTACATCGGTATTGCGCCGGGCGATCCTTATAATGAGAACAAGCTGCAATCGCTGAGCAAACGACTTAAAGAACTTCCGTTCGCCAGGGAAGCGAAACCGTACACGCTGCTATTTACGGAGAAATACACGAAGCTGACGCTGTACCTCGATAAAAAACCCGCAGGACAATTCGACGGCATCGTGGGCATTCTCCCGGACAGTCGCACAGGAAAAATTCTCTTCACCGGCGACGTACGATTGCGTTTGCAGAACAGCTTCGCGCACGGCGAGCTCATCGAACTAAACTGGCGACGCCTGCAGGAGCAAACGCAGGATCTCAAAGCGAATTTGAATTATCCTTACTTATTGCACACGCCGGTCGGCATCAGCTACGGCATCAAGCTGTATCGCCGCGACACCACTTTCATCGACGTCAACCAGCAGATCGGTTTGCAATACCTCTTCAGCGCGAACACCGGCATCAATGCCTTCGTCAAACGCCGCAGCTCGACGTTGCTTTCCACGAAAGGTTTGGAGAATATCACCGTGCTGCCGCAATACGCCGACATCAGCGCGACGTCTTACGGGCTGGGCTTTCACCACGAGCAGCTCGATTACCGCTTTAACCCGCGGCGCGGCTACGACTTCACCGTGAGCGCCGACATCGGTAATCGCGTCATCCAGAAAAATGCGGGACTGCCGGCGATGATTTACGATCACGTCACGCTGCGGTCGGTGCAATACAGCAGCGAATTTTCCGCGGAGAAATTCTGGCCCATCGGCCGGCGCGCGACGATCAAAACCGGTTTGCAGTCGGCGTGGCTGTACAACAGCGCCACGTTATTCCGCAACGAGCTGTTCCGCATCGGCGGACTGAAAACACTGCGCGGCTTCGACGAAGAATCGATCTACGCCTCCTCTTACGCCATCGGCACGATCGAATGGCGTTTCCTGCTCGACGAGAATTCGTACTTCTTCCTGTTTACCGACGGCTGCTGGTACGAGAACAACAGCCAGAACACGTTCATCACCGATCGTCCTTACGGTTTCGGCACCGGTCTCACGTTCGAAACCAAAGCCGGCATCTTCGCCCTCACCTACGCGCTCGGCAGCCAGTTCGGGCAACCCATCAACTTCCGCGACGGAAAGATCCACGTCGGATTTGTGGGATTGTTTTAATTCACCATTTGATATTTACGGGATATCTATAAATTAGCCGCATAACCCATAAAATTCCCGATGAAAACCTTAACCCTATGTGACCTTTTAATTGGTAAAACAGATGCTAAAAATGAATTAATTAAAGGATCGGAGGATGAAAAGAATAAGTTCAGTGACACATTCCTTATACCGGAAAATATCCTTCCAGAGGACTTTTACCTTGGCAGGAGGTTTTATGTCATGGGGCTAAAAGGCACTGGCAAAACAGCTCTTTTACGATACCTGTCAATTCAAATAAAGAAAAACACTTCCGAAAGAACGGAAACCTCATTTATATTATTTAAAACGGAATTATCCGAAGAGGAAAGAAAATCCTTTTCGCAAGCAGCCAACACCTCAGTTGCATTAAAAACAGACGACTCCGAATTTGATGAAGATTTCGTTAACGTGTGGAATTGGTTTCTGCATAGACATATTGTAAGAACAGCAAAAAACGCCCCAAATCATTTTTTTGAAATTAACAAGGACTGGGAAAAGTATGAAGCGTGCGTAACCGCGCCAAAATTAGTCTACGAGTTCTCTGGAATAAATCGAATGTTACCTAAACTGAAGATAGTTAATTTTGAGGTGTATTT
>CAMLEF010000465.1 GCA_946478675.1 uncultured Flavobacteriales bacterium
GTGCTGATCGAAGTCGAGCTTCTCCACGAGAAAGCCCACCGTGTCGCCGCTGTAATATTCCCAGATGCCCACCGGGTTGCCGTCCTTGTACTGGCCCACGATATACGGTTTGCCGTAACGCGTGAACTGCTTGTATTCGCCTTCTTTATTTCCGTTCCGGTTCAGCACGTAATTCTCCCGCAACTTGCCGTCTTTGTAATACTTCGTGATATGCGAAGTGTCTTTCTGTGCGGAAAGGAACGTCGCGGATAGCAGGGTTACAAAGAGAAAAAGTTGTTTCATGGCGCAGTGTTTTAGAAGCTAAGTTAGTAAGCAGACCGGCTTGACACTCCGGCCGTTGCCATTGATTTATGAACGGCTTTTTACAAGCAAATTTTGTACCAGTTCCATTTAAAAAATAAAACCCGGATACTGCAGCGGCATCCGGGTTTTGTAAGCAATCGCGATGATGATTAATCAATACCGCCGCACGCGTCTTCCATGAAGGATTGCGTTTCCTCGTGCCAGTTGAAGTTCGTGCCGGTACGGCTGTTCTCCCACCAGAACTTCGTGCGCTTCTTGTCGTAATTGCCGATCTCGTTCATCGTTTCCGCATCGTACAGGCGTCCGTTCACCATGGTGTATTTCACGTACTGGCTGTTGTGGATGTCTTCGAGCGGATTCTTGTCGAGCACGATGAGGTCGGCGAGCTTGCCGGTTTCGATCGAGCCGAGATCTTTATCCATGCCGATGTAGGAAGCACCGTTCATCGTAGCGCAACGCAGCGCCTGCATGTTCGTCATGCCGCCCATCTGCAGCATCCAGAGCTCCCAGTGTGCGCCGAGGCCCTGCAGTTGTCCGTGCGCGCCAAGGTTCACTTTCACGCCGGCATCCGCAAGCTTCTTGCACGATTGCGAAACGAGAATGAAACCATTCTGGAATTCCGCATCCGGGCTCATCACGCGGTGACGGGAACGGGAATCGATCTCGCCGCGCGGATAGAAATTCAGCAGGTGATTATTTTCCCACACGTTGCTGTTCTGGTACCAGTAATCTTCGCCGTTCATCGCGCCGTACGTAACGATCAGCGTCGGTGTGTAGCCGCTTTCACTCGCGCTCCAGAGCTTGATCACGTCGTCGTACAGCGGCGCTACCGGGATGTTGTGCTCGATGCCGGTGTGGCCGTCGAGGATCATCGTCATGTTGTGGTAGAAGAACGATCCGCCTTCGGGCACGACTTCCATTTTCAGGTTACGTGCGGCGGTGATCACCTGCTGACGCTGTTCGCGGCGCGGCTGGTTGTAGCTTTTTACGGAGAATGCGCCGAGGGCCTGCGTGCGGTACACTGCAGAATGCGCGTCGTCGTAATTGTTGATGACTGCTTTGAAATCACCTTCTGCGCCGTAGAGGATCCAGCCGGTGGAGAAGATGCGCGGGCCGACCATGTTGCCGGTGCGCACCGCTTCCGATTGCGAGAACACCATTTCCGAGTTCGAAGAAGGATCGTGCGAAGTCGTGACGCCGAATGCAAGGTTCGCATAATAGCTCCACTGCTTCTGCGGCGACAATCCCTGGCGGAACGTTCCCATGTGCGAGTGCACGTCCACGATTCCCGGCATGATCGTTTTGCCGGCACAGTCGATCACTTTCGCATCGGCTGGAACCGTGACTTCTCCCGTTTTGCCGACGGCGACAATGCGATTTTCTTTCACGACGACGACACCATTTTCAATTACGTCGTTGTTGGCATTGACGGTGATGATGCGCGCGTTCGTGAAGGCCACCGTTCCTTTCGGTTTATCCGACGGCAACTCGAGGCCGATCGCCGTACCGACGGTATCGTATCCCGGCAGTGAATCCGGAGCGCCCGGCACGAAGTCGAACGTCTGCGTAATCTCGCGCGTGAAATAATTCGGGCCCATCGTCCAGTGCAGCTTCTTGCTGTCGGTGTTCCAGTGCAGGCTCTGGCCCATGTCGCGCGTTACGCAATTCACCGGCACCTGTCCCATGTCTTTCGAAAGATCCAGCGTTTGACCGGAAGGCGGGAAGGCGCAGACGTACACTTTGTAAAGCTCGCGGAACGCCAGCCATTTGTTGTCGGGGCTCGGCATGATCTCCGTTGCATATTGCGAAGTGGCAACCGAGCGCTGCGTGCGTTTTTCGAGATCGAATGCTTTCAGCTCTTTGCTGTCGCCGTTATCGACGAAATACAAAATGCTTTTGCCGTCGGCAGAAAATACCGGGCGCTGTCCGCCTTCGTTGAAGAGGAACGTCGCATCACCGCCATTCGCAGGAACCGTGTAGATGCCCGGTTTCACGCAGAACGAAAAACCCTGGTGATCGTTGCCGTCTTCTTTCCAGAACGTGATCGTTTTTCCGTCGGGAGAGAAAGAAGGCATGCGGAAAATTCCTTTTTCATTCGTGATCTTTTTCGAAACGCCGCTCGCCATATTCATCGTCATCACGGAACCCGTCTGTTCATCGTTCCAGGTAACGTACGTGAGATTGCCGTCTTTCGAGAACGAAGGCTCGAATTCGAAATCGGTGCCTTTCGTCAGGCGAACGGGTTTTCCGTCGGGCAATTGTTTTTTCCAGAGATAACCGGCAGCGTTGAACACGAGCCATTTTTCATCGGGAGAAGTCACTGCGCCACGGATCATTTTCGCGGTAAAATTGTCCGGTGCGGGATTCTGCTGGAAGTGCAGCGCTTTGTAGATGCGATGCGTGCAATTCACGGTAAACGGAATGTCCGTCGCTTTGTTCGTCGTGATGTCGACGTTCCTGATTTTTCCCTGCGCCCAGATGATGATGTGCTTGTTGTCGGGCATCCAGCTGAAGCCGGTATACACGCCGAAGAT
>CAMLEF010000466.1 GCA_946478675.1 uncultured Flavobacteriales bacterium
TTCACGACTCCGCCCCGAAAAAATGAGCGAGAATTTCAAACAGCGCCTTCATCGCGTCAAAGCATTCGTCTTCGACATCGACGGCGTGCTGACCAACGGCATTGTGCGCGTCCATTCCGACAATACGACGTCGCGCACCATTCATTCGAAAGATTTCCAGGCCATCACGCATGCGGCGAAGCAAGGCTACATCCTTGCCGTTATTTCCGGCTCGAAGGCGGACGCGATCAAAGAAACGTTGCTGCGTTTCGGCATGAATGAAGTGTACCTCCGCAGCACCGACAAGGAAATCACGTTCAAGGAATTCACCGCCGTTTACGGTATCGAAGATGACGAAGTGCTCTTCATGGGCGACGACATCCCCGACCTGCTGGCCATGCGCCGCAGCGGCGTTCCCTGCTGCCCGTACGACGCCGCCCCCGAGATCCGCGAAATGTGCGTGTACGTCTCCCCGAAAAAAGGCGGCGAAGGCTGCGTCCGCGACGTCATCGAGCAGGTGATGCGGCTGCAGGGGAAATGGTGATTTGTCAATATGCCGATGTGCTGATATGCCGATGCGCGCTTTCCCTCCCGCATTGAATATCGAACATTGAACATTGAAAATTCTGAATAGAACCCAATTTTCGCTCAAAGAATCTTTCAATGCTCAATATTCAATGAGCGCCGGCATTTTGAGCGAATCGGCAGATTGGCCCATCGGCATATCGGCACATTATTTACTTTTACAACCCAATGCTCCCATTCCTTCGTCTCATCCGGCTTCCGAACCTGCTCATCATGGCGTTTACGCAATACATGGTGCGCTGGTGCGTCTTCATGCCGCTTCACCAGGTAATGAAGCACAACATCGGGCTCGGCCTGTTCGATCCGAAGGTGATGCCGGAGCTCGACTTTTTCCTGCTGGTGCTGTCGACAGTGCTGATCGGTGCGGCGGGTTACATCATCAACGATTATTTCGACGTCCGCATCGACGAAGTGAACCGTCCCGCAACGAATCTTGTCGGCAAAACGATCAAACGTCGCGTGGCGATCGTGCTGCATACTTCGTTCAACGTGATCGGCGTGCTGCTCGGCGCGTGGCTTTCCTGGAAATACGGCATCTTCCGCATCGGCGCGCTGATCTACATCTCCGCACCTGCCCTGCTCTGGTTCTACTCGACCACGCTGAAGCGACAGGCGCTCGTCGGCAACCTCGTCATCGCTTTGCTGTCGGGGCTCGTTCCGCTGGTGGCTGCACTGTTTGAAAAGCAGCACATTGTCAATTACATTAAAGACCCGGTGAACGATTTCCCGGTGACGTTCCTGAATGCGTCAAGCAATTCCATTATGCTCGAGATGCGCGTATCGCTGCTCGTCGGTTTGTTCGCCTTCCTCGTTTCGCTGCTGCGCGAGATCATCAAAGACACCGAAGATTACGAAGGTGATCTCGAATACGGCTGCAAAACGCTTCCCATCAACATCGGCATTGCGCGCACGAAATGGATCATGGCCGGCATTTGCGCTGTGATCGTGCTCGCGCTCGGATGGATCGAGATCGATCAGCAGATCGGCAATAAAGTGACGGTGCCTGTTTATGTGAAGCAGGATACGCCGGGCATCCCGGTAGTGCTCATCGAAACAGGCAGCAACGAACGGCACAGCGGCGTTACCGGTCCCGACGGCACAGCGAACTTCCACCTTGCCGGCGGACATACGTATCGCGCAGAAATCGAAGGATTACAACCTGTCGAGATCAAAGCGCCGGAAGCGGAAAAAGACTGGAAGTCGTTCCTGTATTTCCTGGTGCTGCTGCAACTGCCGCTGCTTTATCTCGCGTACCGCATCAACACGGCGAAAGGAAAATCCGACTGGCGCTTCTGCAGCCTGTTCGTGAAAATTGTAATGGTGGCCGGCATCTGCTACCTCTTCCTCTACACGTACGATCTCCGTTCGCTGGCAAACGTAATGTAACAACCATGTATCCTGAGCGGCTGCAGCAGTTCAAATTCATCCTCGCTTCCAAATCGCCGCGCCGGCAGTTTTTGTTGCGCGAGCTCGGCCTTCCCTTCGAGCTGCAGACGAAAGACGTGGACGAATCGTTTCCCGAACATCTCCGCGCCGAAGAGATCCCGCTTTACCTCTGCCGTAAAAAAGCCGACGCCTTCGAAGGACATCTCGACGAAAAAACGATTGTCATAACCGCGGATACGGTCGTCTGGATCAACGGCCACGTGCTGAACAAACCCGCCGATGAAGAAGAAGCACGCGTCATGCTGCGGGAGCTTTCCGGCAATCGCCATGAAGTGTATACCGGCGTTTGCCTGAAATCAAAGCACAAGGAAATTGCGTTTGCCACACGCACGGATGTCTATTTCCGCGAGATCACCGACGGCGAGATCGATTATTACGTGAAGACTTTCCGTCCGCTGGACAAGGCGGGCGCGTACGGTGCGCAGGAATGGATCGGTTACGTGGGCGTGGAAAGAATTGAAGGTTCTTACTTCAACGTGATGGGATTGCCGGTGCGGGAGATGTATGAAGAGCTGGTGAAGTTTTAGCCGCAGATTGCGCAGATTCGCGCAGATTATTTCCTTCAATAATTACATCCTGAATTTTCACGTTGCGCTTCGCGGAATAAATCTGCGGTAATCAGCGTAAAAACAATCCGCGTAATCCGTGGCCAAATTAATCTGCGGAAATCTGCGTAATCAGCGATTATTATAACTCATCATCGTATCGATCGCGCGGATCTTCTGCACATCGTTCGTGAACTGCACCACGTGCATCACCTCGTTCTTCGCTTTCCACCAGATCATCAAACCGTTCTTCTTCTCATCCTTGTACGTGCATTGCTGGA
>CAMLEF010000467.1 GCA_946478675.1 uncultured Flavobacteriales bacterium
AAATCGGGAGAAATCAGGAATTGGGATGCAGGGTTACGAATTACGAATATCTACGAATACGAATCTGAAATCGGGAGAATCGGGAATTGGGATGCAGGGTTACGAATTACGAATATCTACGAATATACGAATCTGAAATCGGGAGAAATCAGGAATTGGGATGCAGGGTTACGAATTACGAATATCTGCGAATATACGAATCCATGATCCGGAGCGTACTCAAATACAGGTAGCAAAAAACGATTCGCGGTATTCGTATTTATTCGTAATTCGTAACCCCACGCCCTGGCACTCGAACAGCAAATCCAACCACCACCCTCCCCCCATTCGTAACCCATTCGTAACCCATTCGTAACCATTCATACTATTCCACCCAGTCGGCAACGAAGACATTCGTATCATGCGTGCCACCGTTCCTGCGATTGGAAGAGAATGCGATGTGTTTTCCGTCCGGCGAGAACATCGGGAAGGAATTGAAAACACTTTCGTAGGTGATCTGTTCCAGACCGGTGCCGTCGAGATTGACCGTGTAGAGCTGGAAGTCGAATCCTTTTTGCGAATGGTGATTGGAGGAGAAAATGATCTTGTTGCCGGAAGGCGTGAAGTACGGCGCCCAGTTCGCTTTGCCGAGGTTCGTGATCTGCTTCATGTCCGAGCCGTCGGCATTGCAGGTGTAAATTTCCATGTTCACCGGGGCGACGAGGCCCTGCGCGAGAAGGTCTTTGTAGTCTTTGATCTCTTCGGGCGTTTTCGGGCGGGACGCGCGGAAAACAATTTTGCTCCCGTCGGCCGAGAAGAAGGCGCCGCCGTCGTAGCCGAGCTCGTGCGTGACCTGGTGCGGGTTGCTGCCGTCGATGTTCATGATCCAGAGATCGAGATCGCCGCCGCGCGTGGACGTGAACAGGATTTTGTCGCCTTTCGGGGAAACGACCGCTTCCGCATCGTAACCGATCGTATCCGTGAGTTGTTTCGTGATGTTGCCTTTGAGGTCGGCGACGAAAATGTCGTAGGTGTCGAACACCGGCCAGAGGTATTTTCCGCCTTTGTGCAGGTCGCCGGTGGGCGGGCAGGGTTTGCCGTGCTTATGCGTCGATGCGAAGAGGATGTGCTTGCCGTCGGGCATGAAGTACGAACAGGTGGTGCGGCCATCGCCGGTGCTGATGCGGCCGGGCTTGTAGGTGGAATCTTTTGCTTTGGCCAGCTCCATCATAAAAATCTGGTCGCAGGAATTTCCCCACACCGCGTAATCGGATTGGAACGTAAGCTTCTTCCCGTCGGGGCTCCAGTAAGCTTCTGCGTTGTTGCCGCCGAACGTGAGCTGGCGCAGATTTTTCAGATGTTTTTCCTGCGGATTATCGATCGATGCTTTCGGGGTTTTGCCGGCGAAAAAAAGAAGACAGGCAGGCAGCAGCAGGAAGGCGGGGAAGAGTTTTTTCATTCTGAAAAATGATTGGGGCGTAAAGTTAACGAGGGCGAAAATCGTTATTGTCTGACAAATGTCATACATCTCACCATTGAATGGTCATCCCCTTCGCTATTCTGCCTATTTTAGCACCCTCTAAACCATAACTTCCTGCAATGAAAAAAATCTACCTGATTGCTTTCGCTGCATTCTTCGGCGCAACGGCCCTGAATGCACAGACAAAGCAAGCGGTGAATGCGACACAAATGGCCTCCGGGTCTACGCTCCAGTCGCAGCAATCGCACTCGCTCCAGTATCAACCCGCGCAAACGCAAACAATTTCCGGCTACTACCAGCAGGGATTCGAAGGCTCGACTTTCCCGCCCTCCGGCTGGAATGTTTTTAACGTAGCCGGCCCTTCTTACACCTGGGTTCGCTCCACCGCACAAGCCCACAACAGCACCGCTTCCGCCTTCATGCGTTACGACGCCAGCGGTGGAGAAGACTGGCTGGTGGCCCCGCGCTATCTCGTCACCGCGTCTACCGACTCACTCGTTTTCTGGATGCGCCTGGCCTTCGCCACCTATACGCCGGATTCGCTTTGCATCAAAGTGTCGACGACCGATTCACTGACGTCTTCCTTCGGCAACAACACGCTGCTGAAACTCATGGAAGGCACCAACTATCCCGTCAGCAACACCACCTGGAACCGTTATGCCGTGAGCCTTTCCGCTTATGTCGGACAAACGATCTACCTCGCGTTCAAACACTATAACTATGACGGTGATGGATTGTACGTCGACGACGTGAGCATCGGCACGCCGCCTGCAGCGGAAGTCGGCACGTTTGCGATCACCGCTCCTGCTGCCGGTATGGGCGCAGGCACGTATGCTCCCGCTGCTTCCTTCACCAACTACGGCACGGCTGCGCAAACGTTCAACGTCACCGCAGAAATTACGCCCGGCGGCTACACCTCCACGCAAACCGTTACCGCGCTCGCTCCTGCAGCGAACACGCCTGTAACGTTCGGCAACTGGACGGCAACTCCGGGAACGTACACGCTGAAAGTGTACACGCAGCTCAGCGGTGATGCGAACCACACCAACGACACGCTCACCCGCGTGCTCACCGTGTATCCCGCCTTTACCAACTACGGCTGGGATGCGATGACCGCGCTTCCCGCAGGACGCTGGGCAACGGGCCCCGTGTTCGCACGCCCCTGCCTCTCTTCGACGGATACCGGTTTCGTGTACCTCATCAGCGGTGGTGATGCAAGCTTCGCCAACACCACTCTGAACACGCGTTACAATACCGTTACCGGCGCCTACGCGAACATGGCTCCCATCCCGACTTCACGCACGCAAATTGCACCGGTAGAAGTAAACGGAAAGATCTACGTGATCGGCGGATATTCCGGCAGCTTC
>CAMLEF010000468.1 GCA_946478675.1 uncultured Flavobacteriales bacterium
CATTCGCCAGGACCCGGAGCCGGGATCGAAAGTGAAACAAGGCCGTAATATTTATCTCTACGTCACAGCCACTCTGCCGCCGATGATCGCGATGCCGAAGCTGGAAGATCTTTCTACGCGACAGGCCACTGCAGTATGCGAAAGCTATGGGCTGAAAGTGGTTTTCAAAGCGGTGCCGGATCCTTGCAACGGTTGCGTCGTGAAGCAGCTTTACAAAGGAAAACGCATCGAGCCGGGCAAGCCCATACTAAAAGGGGAGACGGTGACGTTGGAGTACGGCAAAGGGGAAGGCGAGAGCGGCGATGGTTTCGCGGTGCCGGATCTTGTCGGGATGAATTTCCGTGCGGCGCGCGGCAAGCTGACGGATCTCGGCCTCGAATGGACGCTGATCGCTGATCCGGGCGTCAAGGATACGCTGAACGCCACGATCTACGATCAGGACCCGGCGCCGGGAAGAGGCCGCACGCTGATCCAGGGCGCCACGATCGACCTGCGCGTTACGAACGACAAAAAGAAAGTGGTCAGAGACACGACTGATAATCCGTAATTTTAATAGAATGAAGACCCGCTTATTTGCATTGTTGCTTTTGCTTGCCGGAGTTCCTGCCGTGGCGCAGGTGTCGGAGCCTGCGGAGAAACTGGTTCCGCTCGGTTCCAATCCCATCCAGGCGGCCGAAGCGATGCACCGTGCATCCCGCATGATGACGCCGCTGGTGGATACGATCCCGCTGCCGTCGCAGGGGCTGCGCGATAATTTCGAATACGATTCGCACCGCCCCGATACGGCGTTGTGGAACGTTACGCTCAACCCCGGCGTTTTCGTCAACCGCACCTGGGCCATCTCCCCGCTGAACGTCGGCGTATGCACGTTTGATGGGCTGGATTATCTCGGTCAGCCGTATAATTTCAATGCGGTACCGAACAGCTCGGGTCCGTGTGATAAGCTCACCTCGCGTCATATTGATCTCACCGGTCACACTGTTGCGGATTCGGTTTACCTCAGCTTCTGGTACCAGGCGCAGGGCTTCGGTTACGCGCCGAATGCACAGGATTCGCTCATTCTCGAATACGACATTCCTGCATGGAATTCACCTGACCAAATAACTGAACATTGGAAGACGATCTGGTACAGCGAAGGATTCGTTCCCGCAGATTCCGGCTGGACGCAGGTGCTGCTGAAGCTCGACAGCGCTTCCTATTTCGTAAAAGGATTCCGTTTCCGTTTCCGCAACTACGCTTCGCAATGCGGCAGCAACGATCACTGGCACATCGATGAAGTGTACCTGAAAGCGGGCCGCACGTACAACGACACACTGATCAAAGAAGCGTCGTTCGTTTACGAGATGCCGAGCTTCCTGAAAGATTACCAGGCGATGCCGTGGGATCATTACAAACCGGCCGTTCACATGGCCGGCGACGTAAACATACAGTTGCGCAACAACGACAACATCGCGCGTAACATCACGTACACGTACGACGTGCTCACGGAATCCGGATCGCTGATCTATCATTATCCCGGCGGCGCCGACAACCTCGCGCCGGTATGGAATTCGGGCTACAGCGCTTACCAGCCGCATGCGAATCCCGATGTGTATCCCGCGATGTTCGGCACCGGCTTCCCGCAGCCTTCCGATACGGAAACCTACATCGTGCGCCACAAGCTGAAAGACGGATCACGCACCGACTCGATCGATTTCCAGCAGAAGTTTTACAACTATTATGCGTACGATGACGGCACGGCGGAAGTCGGCTACAGTCTCTACGGTGCAAACGCTTCGCTGGCGTACCAGTACAAAATGGAGAACACGAATAACCCGGATACGCTCGTTGCCGTGCAAATGTATTTTCTCCCGGTGATGGACGTGCCGAACCTCGACGTTCGCCAGTGGAACCTTTGCGTCTGGAAAAACGACGGACCGCTCGGTGTGCCGGGAACGCTCATCTACCGACAGCGCACGCAGCAGATCCAGCATGCGTACGAAACGCCGGATCGGTTTGTGACCTACACGATCGACAGCGGGCTGGTGGTGCTGCAGCCGGGACAAACGTATTACATCGGCTGGCAGCAGTACGCAGCCGATCGCATGTATATCGGCTACGACCTGAACACGAACCACGCGGATAAAGTGTATTACAATACCAATGGCAACTGGTATCCGTCCATCTTCACCGGCTCGATCATGATGCGCCCGGTGTTCGGTGATGTATATCCGCATTACATCGACGTGAGCGGCGTGCAGGAACATTCGTACACGGAAGGATTCAATTTATATCCGAACCCGGCGAACACGACAGTAACGATTGACGTTCCGGCGACCGTGCAAAATCCGCGTGCAACGATCCTCGATCTTTCCGGTCGTGAAGTGAGCGCTTCTGTTTCTTTGTCGGGTAACAAAACACTCGACGTGTCGGAGCTTCCTGCGGGAATGTATTTCGTTCAGGTGCGCGACGAGAACGGAACAATGATCGGCACGCAACGATTGCTGATCACGCGATAGAAGCATTTCAAAAAAAAGAAAAAGCCGGAAGCGAATTCACTTCCGGCTTTTTTCTTTTTTGAAGATATATTATTTCGTCGCAGGCGGATAATTCATGTTGTAGGTAACGGCGTACACATTCGACGTGCTCGGCGGACGAACGGTTCCGGCTGCATCGGCAGAAATGATCCCGCCGTAAATGTAACCGATCACCGTGCCGGGCTTCAGCTTCGTATGATCGATGATCTTGTAAGCCTCGTTGTACCACGGCAAACCGGAAGCAGGAATAAACACACTCTCTGCGCCGAGATAAGCCGGCAGACGATTCAGGTTGGTAACGAAATTC
>CAMLEF010000469.1 GCA_946478675.1 uncultured Flavobacteriales bacterium
CATCGCTTACCAGCGCGATCGCGACGGCAGACGTGTGCCCGAAGACGGTGCTGAAATTTTCATCGAACGCGACGGCAACCTCGGCATCATCGGCGTGCACCGCGATTCGGGTTATCGCATCCTGCGCGAAGTGCTGCAGCAGGGATAACTTACCACGCGCTGAAATAAAACACGAGAAGCGACACGTACATCCACACCGCACCCACAGCGATGAACCCGTCGAAGCGGTCGAGAATGCCGCCGTGTCCCGGGAGTATGCGACTATAATCTTTCACGCCGCAGATCCGTTTGTATTTCGACGCCAACAAATCGCCGGTCAGCGCAACGACTGCAAAGATCACGGAGAACAGGATCGCATACAGCAGCGTAACGTCCGGCTGCAGCCACCAGGAAACGGGAATGATCATCAGCAACCCGCCGAGAAATCCTTCGATCGTTTTCTCCGGGCTCACCGACGGAAGCAATTTCGTTTTTCCGAAAAGCTGCCCGAACAATTGCGAAAAGCCGTCGAAGACGATGATGCACGAAAATAACGTCAGCACGTTCGATTCGTGATCCAGCGTCAGCAGTCCGAAACCGAACGCAAAAAAGAGAAACACGAGCAGCGAAAAAATTACCATCAGCGGTTTCGCTTTTGCTTTCGATGCGACGAACAGCATTTCTCCGAATCCTGTTGCGATGATCAGCGTTATCGGAACGAACAGGAACCTGAAATGGATCGCGCACATCATCACGCCGATCAGTGCGAGGTAAACGAAAAACTTTTTCCAGAGCAGTTTCGCAGCCGCCGGATCGTTCCGTTTCCTTCCGACCAGCACGATCATGATCACCGCTACGACGAGACAAACGCCGATAGCCGCCATCGCTTTTTCAAAAACATTCATTCGATCCGTCCTTTCTCTTTCATCATCCAGTAAATGCCTTTCGCATTCGGACGAAGCGTTTTCAGTCGCAGCAACATCATGCTCTCTTCGGTAAACGCAAGCATGCTGACGGCCCACATCACCCAGAACAAAATTCCTTCCACCTGCCAGTTGAAGAAAACGAAAATGAAAATCCCCTGCAGGTAACCCGCGACTTTCACCGAATACAAATGCAGGTGCGGAATTTTCCGGAAGCGCGACAACGCGATGATGTACGGCAGCAGCCACGTAAGCAGCAACCAGATCAGTTCCAGCTTATGTTGCGCCAAAAACGCCGGGAAGAATTTCGCCATGCCCGTTACTGCGGCGATGTACGTAACGAGGTCCGCGATCGAATCCAGCTTTGCGCCAAATTCCGTTTGCAGCTTGAAGAGCCGTGCGATCAAACCGTCGAGCACGTCCGTCACCAGGTTCACCGACAGCAGCAGGATGAATGCGTTTTGTTTTTCCGCAAGAACGAAATACAGCAGCAGCGGAAAGCTGATCAATCGCCATCCGGAAAGCAGGTTCGGGGTTTGTCGCCACAATTTCTTCATCGCGGTAATGCAAGTTTACGCGGAAGCACGGAAGATTCATCCGACGCCTTCCGGATTTCCCGCAAAAGCAGGAAGCGCCCCGGAAAAATTTCCGCAATAATCGTCAACCCGGAATTTTCATTGGGGAAAACTGCAATTTCTATCTTTACCGTATGCCGGTCGTCGAGCTCATCACCATCATCTACGCACCCATCGAACGCGTCTTCGATCTTTCCCGCAGCATCGACCTGCACGTCATCTCGCAACAGCACGCCGGAGAAAAACCCATCGGCGGCCGCACCTCCGGGCTGATTGAGCTCGATGAATACGTGCTCTGGGAAGCGAAACATTTCGGCATCCGCCAGCAGCTCTCCTCGAAGATTACGGATTTCGAATTCCCCACCCGCTTCGTCGACGAGCAGGTCAAAGGCGCCTTCAAAAGTTTCCGCCACCAGCATCTCTTCCGCGAAGACAACAGCGCCACCATCATCACCGACCGCTTCGAATACGAAACGCCTTTCGGAATTTTCGGAAGACTTTTTTCAAAGCTCGTCCTGCACCGTTACATCGAGCGCCTGCTGAGCCAACGCAACGCCGTCATCAAGCGCTATGCGGAATCGGAAAAATGGAAGGAGATCTTAAGCAGCGAGCGTGTCATTCGGTAATTCGGACATTCGTTCATTCGGAAATTCGGGATTCGTTCTATTGCCATTACGAATGACCGGCTTACCGAATGACCGGTTTCCCTTCCCAAAAAAATTGCAGAAGCTGATCGCAAGCAGAACCCGCAGTGGTATTTACGCAACCACCGAATCATTCTTAAACTGCAATTCAAACAGCCGCTTGTACTGGCCGCCTTTCTTCAGCAGCTCCACGTGCGAACCGGATTCGATGATCTGGCCGTGGTCCATGACGAGAATGTGGTCCGCTTTCTGGATCGTCGCGAGACGGTGCGCGATGACGACCGACGTTCTTCCTTTCGTCAGTTTCTGCGTCGCCTGCTGGATGAGGAATTCCGATTCGGTGTCGATCGAAGATGTCGCTTCGTCGAGCACGAGGATCGACGGGTTGTACACGTACGCGCGGATGAACGCGATGAGCTGGCGTTGTCCCACCGACAACATGCCGCCGCGCTCTTTCACGTCGTAATCGTAACCGCCGGGCAACCGCATGATGAAGTCGTGTGCGCCGACTGCTTTCGCCGCATCTTCCACCTGCTCGCGCGAGATGTTCGGGTTGTGCAGCGTGATGTTGTTGTAGATCGAATCGCTGAACAGGAACACATCCTGCAGCACCACGCCGATATTGGTGCGGAGCTGCTGCAGGTTGTACTCGCGCACGCTGCGGCCGTC
>CAMLEF010000470.1 GCA_946478675.1 uncultured Flavobacteriales bacterium
CGTTCCGGTTCATCAAACGGATGATGCGTAGTCCTCGTATCATCTATCCGCGCATTCCGGCTCTTGTCTCGAATGCATCAACGTGGACGGCGACAACGACCAGGATCTTGTGATCGGCGACATCTCGAGCCCGGAGCTGGCTTTCCTGCGCAACGGAGGAACGAACACGTACGCGCAGATCACGCAGGTGGACCAGAATTTTCCTTCGTACGATACGCCGGTGAACATCGACGTCTACAACTGCGGATTTCATCTCGACCTGAACAACGACGGATTGAAAGATCTCATCGTTTGTCCGAATGCGATGAATACTTCGGAGAATTTCAACAGCGTATTGTATTACAAGAATACCGGCACGAATTCGAATGCGTCGTTCACGTTCATGCAGGATGATTTTCTGCAGGAAACGATGCTCGATTTCGGAGAAGGCGCGAATCCTGTTTTCTTCGATTATGATAACGACGGCGACCAGGATCTGCTCATAGGCAATTACGGTTATTATTCTCCGACGCCGCCGTATCATTCGATGATTGCGCTGCTGAAGAATACGGGCTCCGCCACCAACCCGGTGTATACGCTGATGACGCGCGATTTTGCGGGCATCTACGCTTCGGGCGCGGGGCTGCTTTACCTCGCTCCTACTTTCGGCGATCTCGATGGTGACGGTGATAAAGACATGCTCGTCGGTGATTACGCGGGCAAGCTGCATTTCTTCCGGAAAGATCCGGGGCCGGCCGACAATTTCGTGCTGGCGCAAATGAATTACCAGTCGATCGACATCGGCAACTTCGCTTCGCCGCAGCTGGTCGACGTGGACCGTGACGGGCTTATCGATCTGCTCATCGGCGAACAGGGCGGCAACGTGAATTATTATCACAACACGGGCACGCCGACTGCGCCGGTCTTTACGCTTTCCGATGCGACGTTCGGCAATATCATCGTCAACCAGATCGGTTACAGCACCGGCTACAGCATGCCGTGCATGTACGACGACAACAATCATTACGTGCTGCTCGTCGGATCGGAACGCGGTTACGTGTATCGTTTCGACAACATCGACGGCAACCTCACGGGAAATTTCACGCTGACGGATTCGATGTACGTGAGCGCGCTGGAAGGCGGACGCATCGGCATTGCGGTGGCGGACCTGAACGGCGACGGTCTTCGTGATGCGGCGCTCGGCAATTACGCGGGCGGGCTCTCGCTGTTCTGGGGCGACCTGAACGTTTCGACGGGACAGCAGTTTGTTTCTTCTGCAAGCGCGTTCTCGCTGTATCCGAACCCGGCGAATGACAACATCACGATCAGCATCAATCGTCCGCTCAACGGTAATTATCATGCCGTGATTCACGATCTGCGCGGGCAAATTGTGATGGAAGAAAATTTCAACGAACAACTTCACCGCATCGATATTTCCACGCTGCCTGCCGGTGTTTATTTTTGCGCCCTCACCGGGCCGGGTGGCTTCAGCGCCAACAATCGCTTTATCATCACGAGATAAATGAAAAAACTCTACTGCCTCGCCGCGGTTCTCATTGCCGCCACGAACGTATTCGCGCAAACGCATTTCACCCGTAAAGACAGCATCCCGGTTTTCATCGGCAACCAGCTGCTTTATCCCTGGGCAGGCGGGATGAATTACTGCCAGTATTCCGATATCGATCTCAACCTCGACGGCATCAACGATCTTTTTCTTTTCGATCGTTCCGGCAATAAGATCACGACGTTTCTCAATAACGGAACACCGAACCAGGTCGATTACCGTTATGCGCCGCAATACATTCCGCAGTTCCCGCGCATGAAAGACTGGGCGCTGCTGCGGGATTACAACTGCGACGGCAAGATGGACATTTTCACTTCCGTGGCGAGCGAGATCGTCGTTTACAAAAACGTTTCTTCCATCGCGAACGGTTTGCAGTTCCAGCAGCTGCCGGGCGTGCTGATGGTGGATCGTTTTCCGAACAGCACGCATCAACTAAGCCCGCTCAACGTTTCGTGGATCGACGTGCCTGCTATTCGTGATATCGACAGCGACGGTGATCTCGATGTGCTGAGCTTCGGCGTGGGCGGACAGCAGATGGAATATTACCGCAACATGAGCATGGAAACGTACGGCACCTGCGACAGCCTGACGTTCGTGCTCGAGTCGATGTGCTGGGGCGAATGGACCGAAAGCCAGCTCGACGCAACGATCACGCTCAACACGACTTGCTCCGCTCCGCCCATCCATCCCGTGCAGAACAACAACGCGTTCCTGCATGCGGGCTCGTGCATGGAATGCATCAACACCGACGGCGACAACGACATGGATATTCTCGTCGGCGATCTGGCGAATTATTACATCAACCTCGTGCGCAACGGCGGCTCGAATATGTATGCGATCGGTGATTCGGTCGACGATCATTTTCCGGGATACGACACAGCGGTACAGATCAATCTTTTCGGTTGCGGCTATCACCTCGACGTGGATAACGACGGGAAGAAAGACGTGCTCTTTTCGCCGAACAATAATGCGATCAGCGAAAACTTTCAAAGCTCGTGGTATTATCATAACACCGGCGCGAATGATTCCGTGCGATTGCATTTCGTAACGCGTGATTTCCTGCAGCATGACATGATCGACGTCGGTGAAGGCGCGATTCCTGCTTTCTTCGATTACGACAACGACGGCGACCTCGATCTGTTCATCGGCGACAAAGCGTACTTCGACATTGCCGGCATTCCTCCGTCGCGGCTGGCGCTGCTGCGAAATGACGGCACGAACA
>CAMLEF010000471.1 GCA_946478675.1 uncultured Flavobacteriales bacterium
TTTGTTGCGCACTTCCGCGAGCTCGTTATCGCTCATGCGCGCCACGGAAATATTATTGAGGATGTACTCGCCGCCGGAAGGTGTATCGAGGCAACCGAGCATGTTCATCAATGTCGACTTGCCCGAGCCGGAAGGCCCCATGAGCGCGACGTATTCGTTTTTGTAAATCTTCAGCGTGATATCACGGAGCGCATAAATGGTTTCGCTGCCTATTTCATAGACGCGCGAGATATGCTCGAGGGAAATAATTTCCTGGCTCATTTTTTCTTTCGCTTGTTGATCTCCGCCTGCAGCTTTTCCGGTATCGGCCGGCACGCGCAGTGTTTCGCGTGGGCAAGATGCCACTTGATACGTTGTTCCACCGAAGCATTTTTCGGCATTACATGCGCTTTGTGCCAGGCAGCGTTGATCGGCATGAAGTAAAGGTACAAAACCCGCCCGCATCCCCACGCGCATGATGTGCTATGTGCTCCGCGCCACGCGATCCGCGGGCGCTATGAATGCCGCTCACTGCGTTCGCTATGTGCTGATGTAAACGCAATAATCAGCACATAGCGAGCAAAGCGAGCGGATCATATAGTGCTGACGGCTTGTGCCGGAAGCACGGAGCGCATAGCGCAGCGGAGCACATTTAAAATTTGAGCACGAAATGTTCCTTCTCCTGCTGCTCGCTCCTGAAGAAAACGATCCCGAAATGAAACAGGTCGAGGGAAAGCGTTACGCGCGGGTGTTGATGAATTTCATTCCACGCTTCTTCCATCTCCTGCGACCAGTGAATGTCGTCGAAAACGAAAATGGTGTCGTTATGTGCGAAGGGAAGACAGGCGTTGAAATAATCGAGCGTAGGTTGTTTGCGGTGATTGCCGTCGAAATAAACGTAATCGACTTTGCCGAGCGTTTGCAAGGCGCCGGGAAGCGTTTGGCTGAATTCACCGGTGCGCACTTCGGCAGGAAGCTGGTAATGCTCGAGCGTGTTTTGTGCGAGCGCAGCTGTTTCCGCGCAACCTTCGAGCGTGATGAATTTTTCGAAAGGCGTTGCGGTCGCTTCATAGAGCGTGGTAATGCCTAGCGAGGTGCCCAGCTCCAGCATTTTCAACGGCTGGAAATGACGCACGATGCGGTGCAGCAGCTGTCCTTCCGCAGGAGGTTTGGCGGCGCGCGAGGCGATGTCGGAAATTTTTCGCGGTCCCGAATTGCCGGTGCCGAAATCGGTCACTTGTATTGTGCGGTGATCGGCAAGGCAGGCGGCGCGCCATTTCTCTGCGGGATGAATGCTGAACGTTTCGCCGGGTTGCGGCGTGAAAACTTTCGTGAGCAGCTGGAATACAAAAGGGGAATGCACACCGTGCTTATTCAGCGCCGTGCGGCGATAGCGGAGGTAAGTATTGAGGGCAAACCAGCCGGGCACAAAGAGAAGTTTGGGTAAAGATAGGATTTCGCGATCGGGTGGAACGTTGCAGAAAAATGCGTAAACGCGGTTAATGTTTTCAGCATACTTTGATCCATACTGCGTGTGCTTAGTGCCTTGGTGTCTTTGTGGCAAAAAAAATATCGCCACTAAGGCACAAAGTCACCAAGAGCTAACAATAGCAATTTTAGCCGCCGATTTACGCAGCTTCATTCGGCAAAGCGGTAAACGATCCTTAAAGCTTTCCGTCCAACTTGACTTTTTTTCATGTTATTGTATATTGCAGACTCTTACCCTAAATCTGCTTTTACATGAAAAATATCCCGATCAACCGCAATACAAAACTCGCGACGCCGCAGAATTACCAGTTCATTCCGCTGGGAAATTCGCAACGCCTCTTCGGCAACGGCGGATTGCTCGACCAGGTGCGCGATCGCATTTTTAAAAAGAACAGCACGCCCGTAGAAGATTTCTGGGCCACCGTCGGCCGACAGGATGGACAGCAGATCGACTGGACGGGTTCCATCGTTTGTTCCGGGAACGGCAATGATCGCTCCACCGGCGTAACGAGCGACGAGATTGCTTACATCAAAGAGCTGTATCCCGAAGTGGGCAACACAGCACCGAAAGCATTGGAGAAAGTCGTCGTTTTCGACAATGTCAGTTTCGGCGTTGATCCCGAGAGCCGCAAAATTCGCCTGACGCTGATGGTTGATCCGGGCGAAGGCGCAGTCGTGTATTACCAGCACACCGGCAACGACGACACGCTTTCGCAGGAAGGAGAAGTGGAATACATCCAGCCTGCGAATACGCCGAACTACAACGACAACCAGCGCGACCGCCTCGACTACATGTTCGATGTTCCGCCGAAAGTGCAGCCCGACGATCGTTTCATCGTGAAAGCGATCACTTTCAAACGCAACGCTTCGGAAACGCCGGAGATGCTGTTGCGCCGCGTCGAAAAACCGTATCACCTGCTGCGTTACAATCCCGACAAAAACGATCCGCAGAACAATTACATCGGCAGCTTCGAAGTGCTTTCCGAATTCGACAAGAACGGAAATCCCACCGGTAATCTTCCTGCAGAACTGCGCACGAAAAAAACGCTGCTGCTCATTCACGGAACATTTTCTACAACAAACAATTCCTACGGCGGCCTGCTGCAATCGGGCTGGCTGAAAAACGTCATCACGTCCGGGCTGTATGAGCAGGTGCTCGCGCTCATACGCGCGTAGGCAGGCAGCGCCGCGGGCCGACACCGGTACCGGGTACCGGAGGTACCTGGTACCCGACCTTCTAGGATCGGACGCGTGATCGAGCTCGGGCACGTGCCCGACCGGAAGCCGCCGTTCAAGTA
>CAMLEF010000472.1 GCA_946478675.1 uncultured Flavobacteriales bacterium
GAGCGCTTTGCGGACGCCTTCCATGATCGATTTCCATTCGTCTTCATCCACATCCTGGCGGTCCTGGCGAAGCACGTCGGGCATGCGGATCAGCAGTGAAAGATATTCATCGCGTTTTTCGCCGATCGCTTCCGCAAGCTTCTTCAGCTCTTTGTGGTAAGCGATCGCCAGCTGCTGGTTGAGCGAAGCCAGTCCCGAATCGCCGGTCGCTTCGACGAAAACCGACAGGTCGATCTTGCCGCGTTCCGCCACGCGCGAAACTTCCGCACGCACGTCGGATTCTTTGTCGCGGTACATGGAAGGAATGCGAAGGTTGAGGTCGAGCTGGCGGCTGTTGAGCGAACGCACTTCGATCGACACTTTCTTCTGCGGCAATTCACACGTGGCTTTGCCGAAGCCTGTCATTGATTTCATTGCGCAAAGGTAGGAAGATGGATGGTTGGTTGGTTGGGTTATTGGTTTGTTGGTTGGTTGAGTTTGTTGGTTTGTTATTTGTTGATGAGAATATCCTGTTCAACTTAACCAACTCAACCAACCCTTTAACCTAACCCACTATTCAACTTTACTCGCCGGTTTCCACGAAGCCAGCATCACGCCGGAAAAGATCAGCAGCGCAGAAAGAACTTTGAACCAGCTCAGCTCATCGGCCCCGACGTAGATGGCGATCGCAGCGGCCATCACCGGCTGGAGATAAATGTACGCGCTCACTACCGCCGGGCTCAGCGCTTTCAGTCCGTACACGTTCAGCAAATACGCAATGAACGTCACGCCGATCACGACAAAGAGAATGTCGAACCAGAGCTCCGGTGTGATCGTGCTCCAGTCGATTTTCGAAACGTCGTGGTAGCCGAGCGGCACGAGGATGATCATACCGAAGAGAAAGATCCATTTGAGCACGTTCACCGTGTGGTATTTCTGCATGAGCGGCTTTACGAGCACAAGAAACGTTCCCCACGAAAGCGCGTTCACGAAAATGAGCAGGTCGCCGAATGGATTATCGGCTTTTGCTGCCGCGAGACCGTTCGTCACTACGAGCATGATCGCGCCGCCGAGCCCGACGATAATGCCGGTCAGCCGCAACGCCGTGATGCGTTCCTTCAGCACGATGCTCCCGATGATCAGCACCAGCAGCGGCGAAGTGATCATGATGATCGCCCCGCTGATCGGCGAGGTGAGGCTCATGCCTTTGATGAACAGCGACTGGTTGATCGTAACGCCGAACAGCGACAGCACCGCCAGCTTTCCGATGTCGCGGCGTTCCATCTTTTCGGGAATGAGCAGGCCGGTCAGCCAGAGCAGCGGCGTCGCCCCGAGCACACGCAGCGCCACGAAGCCCATCGGCCCCACATGCAGCGGCGTTACTTTTTTGATGATCGTGAATCCCGCGGCGTAGATCGCCATCGAGATGAAAAGAAAAACGTGGGCGAGCAGTGTTTTATTCACGCTGCAAAATTACTTCTAAACGGCAGAGACACGGAGATCCGGAGTTATATTTCTCCGTGCCCCCGTGTCTCCGTGGTTTCTTAAGAAGTTTTTTTATCGCGCGATGATCACACGTCGCGCGATGCGTTCTTTTCCCGTCGTGACAGTAATGGTGTAAACGCCGTCGTCATAAGCGGAAAGATTGATCGTGCGTGTTTTTTCGTTGGCGCCGATGGTGAATGTCGTGACTACATCGCCGAGCACGTTGTAAATGATCACGTCGGATTGCGTTTCGGCATCGGAGCGTTCGAGCGTGAAGAAACCGATCGGGGAAGGTGACGGGTAAATGGAAATAGACGTTGCATGCTGTTGCTGCTGGATGCCCGTCGGCGTATTGCCCAAACGCATGTTGTTCATATACCACGTCATCGTGTCGGTTTGTCCCTGCGTGAAGAAGTACATGCTTGAGTCGTTGACATACGTCATGAAGTTCATCCACATGATGCCGGGTGCAGAAGGATTGCAGGAGTCCGTCACCACCTGCGAAGGCGCGTATCCGCCCACTACCATCGGGTTCACGTAAGGCGGCGTATCGGCAATGCCGTCATCATCCGTAGAACAGGTCATCTGCGGTGCCATGTTCTTCAGACCGAACCAGTGTCCGACCGCATGCGTTCCCGCGCGACCGAGATTGTACGGCGCGAGGCAATACGAACCACGTCCGCAGGCCTGGTAATGGATCACGACACCGTCGGTAGCCGCAGGGCCGCCGGGGAATTGCGCGTAGCTCATAAGGCTGTTGCCGAGATTGCACACCCAGATGTTGAGGTACGAAGTGTCGGGCCACGCGTCGAGGCCGCCCTGGTTGTAATAGCAAACGGCGTTGTTCGTGTTGAAGGAAGTTACCGTCGTGTTGCGGCGTTCGATGCCGGTGGTCGGATTACCCGAAGGATCCTGCGTAGCGAGCACGAAGTTGACGTTCATGCTGCCGATGATCGACGTCCACGCGGAAGGCACTTTCCAGAGATCAGCGTTCGTCGCGTTGAAATCTTCGTTCAGCACATCGAGCTGGTGCTGCAGGCAGCTGTCGGCAATGTTCTGCGCCGCGGTTTTGTAAACGACGTGGAAAACGACGTTGATGTTCGTTTGCGCGCGAAGCGTGAACGCGGAAAGAAGGAGAGCGGAAAGGAGGAAATAAAGTTTGCGCATGAGGTTTGGGTTGAGCTTAATAAAAGTAGTAAAAAAACAACTTCTGTTTTGTCCTGCTTGTTCGAGCGGAGTCGAGAACCTGTTTCATTCCAATGCAACAGGTTCCCGACTTCGCTCGAACAGC
>CAMLEF010000473.1 GCA_946478675.1 uncultured Flavobacteriales bacterium
TCAACGATCCGAACTTCACCTATTATCCGAAAGGAACGCTGGTTGTCGTACACAAAACCGGTGACGATTATTCTTCTGCGTCGATTCGTCTTGCCTGGAAGTTCGACATCTATGCCGAGCTGCCGTTGTCGCGCGCGTATGTTTACGTGGATGCGCAAACGAATACGGTCATTGCGAAACAGGATCTCATTCATGACGTCGACGTTACCGGAACGGCAAACACCGTTTACAGCGGATCGCAGACGATGACGTCGGACAATTATGCAGCGGGACAATATCGTCTTCGAGAAAGCGGTCGCGGCAATGGTATTGAGACGTACAACCTCAACAACACGACGAATTACACGAATACGGATTTCACGAACAATTCGCAGAACTGGAATCTTGCTCCGCCTGACCAGGCCGCAACGGATGCGCATTGGGGCGCAGAAATGACGTACGATTATTTCATGAACGTGCATGGCCGTAACAGCATCGACAACGCCGGCATGGCGCTCGTGAGTTACGTGCATTATGACGTGGCGTATGTGAATGCATTCTGGGACGGACAGGAAATGACATACGGCGATGGTGACGTCTCGCAGGGGTTTTCGATCATGACGGGACTCGATGTTTGCGGTCATGAAATTTCGCACGGGCTCACGACGTTTACGGCCAACCTGAATGGCGGAGAAGCAGATGCGCTCAATGAAGGCAACAGCGATATTTTCGGAACGACGATCGAGCAGTATGCGCGTCCTTCGCAATGGGATTGGATCATGGGCGCCGACATCACGACGAACAACGCCGGCATCCGCACGATGTCCGATCCGCATTCTTCCGCGAATCCCGGCGCGCAGCCCGACACGTACCAGGGACAATACTGGGACAACTTCGGCGAACCGCACAACAACGACGGTCCGTATATCTATTGGTATTATCTTCTTTGCCAGGGCGGCAGCGGCACCAACGATAACAGCGATGCGTATAACATCACCGGCATCACGATGGCTGAAGCGCAGCTGATCGCTTTCCGCGGGCTGACGGTTTATTACACGCCGAGCACGGCTTACCAGGATGCGCGCACGTATACGATCCAGGCGGCGCTCGATCTTTACGGCGCATGCTCTCCCGAAGTGCAGGCGACGACGGATGCGTGGTATGCCGTCGGTGTCGGTCCGCAATATTCTTCCGCGGTCATCGCTTCGTTCTCTTCCAACGTCACTACTTCGTGCGTGCTTCCGCTCACGGTGAATTTCTCGAACACGAGCGCGAACGCTTCGAACGCCACCTGGTATTTCGGTGATAACACGACGAGCACGCAATTCAACCCGGTGCATACGTACACGCAACCCGGAACGTACAACGTGTCGCTCGCAATCAGCAGCGCCTGCGGTACCGATTCCGTGACGCAAACAGCGTACATCGATATCAATCCGCCGCCCGCGCCGACTTCCACCGACGTGTCGAGCTGTTCTTCCGCGAGCTTCGCGCTCACCGGCAGCGGCACCGGAACGTTGCAATGGTATACTGCTCCCACCGGAGGAAATCCTGTCGGCACCGGCAACACTTACACGACGCCCGTGTTGAATTCGACAACGACGTATTATGTCGCGAACACAGTTCCGCAACCGCCGGGATATGTCGGGCCGGCTTCGTACAACTTCGGCACCGGCGGACAGCACAACAACACGTCGACGCAGTATCTCGAATTCACCGTATACACGAACTGCACGCTGCTCACCGCGGATGTGAATGCAGGTTCGGCCGGCAACAAAACGTTCACGCTCTGGGACAGCAACGGCAACCAGCTCAATCAATACACGGTGAACGTTCCTGCAACGGGCGTACAAACGGTTGCGCTGAACATTCCGCTGACGCCGGGCAGCTATCGGATTGGTGGCACGCAGATGAATTTGTATCGCAACAACAGCGGCGTTTCGTATCCGTACAACCTGAACGGCGCTGTGAGCATCACCGGTTCTTCTGCCGGCTCCGGATTTTATTATTACCTCTATCATTGGCAAATCGGTTTGCCGGATTGCGAAAGCCAGCGCACGCCGGTAGTATGCACGGTCGGTCCGCTGAACGTTTCGTTTGCAGTGACCGATACGGTTTGCGTGCAGGACGGTACGTTTGCTTTGACGGGCGGCTCTCCGGCGGGCGGTACATATTCCGGTCCGGGCGTGAGCAGTGGCATGTTCGATCCTGCAGCAGCAGGCGCAGGCCCGCACACGCTGACGTATACGTACACCGACGTGAATGCGAATTGCACCGCGAATATTCCTGCAACGGTTTATGTTGACGATTGTCTCGGTATTCTTTCCCCAATGCTCGGTGCGTCGATGAACGTGTATCCGAATCCTGCAGCAGAGAATTTTACGGTGGAGCTGAATCTCACGCAGGCGCAATCCGTGGAGATGCAACTGGTGAATGTGCTGGGACAAACCGTTTACGTTTCTTCGCAGGAACAAGCGGCCGGCCGTTCGCTCACGCAAATCAACACGACGACGTTGCCGCGCGGTGTGTATGTGCTTCGTGTGAAGACGAATTCCGGAACACAGTTGCGCAAAGTCGAGCTACAGTAATGTTGAACCACATTAGGAACATAGGCACATAGAATGGAAACTATGTGTTTCTATGTTCCTATGTGTTTTTTTAAAATCCGCATCTTGAAAAAGCAGTCACTCGTTATTGCAATCGCCGTGTTCGCTTTTCTTATTTCATGCAGCGAAAAGAACAACTCCGCAAAAACAGATTCTGTTGTTTCTG
>CAMLEF010000474.1 GCA_946478675.1 uncultured Flavobacteriales bacterium
CTCCGCCGAGACGACGTGAAGTGCGGCAGCAGTCCATCGCGGTATTGCCGCCGCCGAGCACGATCACTTTTTTACCAATGGATTTCGTGTGCTCGAATGCCACATTCGCCAGCCAGTTGATGCCGATGTGAATATTCGCCGCGCCTTCTTTTCTCCCGGGAAGATCGAGGTCACGTCCTTTCGGAGCGCCGGAGCCGACGAACACGGCATCGTATCCTTTGCCGAGCAGTTCTTTCAGGCTCTTGACGTAATGATTGAATTGCGTGTGAATGCCGAGATCGAGAATGTAGCCGACTTCTTCATCGAGCACAGCTTCCGGCAAACGGAACGACGGGATCTGGCTGCGCATGAAACCGCCGCCCGCTTTCTGCTCGTCGTACAAATGAATTTCGTAACCGAGCGGCGCAAGATCCCGCGCGACCGTCAGCGAAGCAGGTCCTCCGCCTACGAGCGCCACTTTTTTTCCGTTGGGCTTGAACGGTCCCTGCGGCATGTATTTTTTGACGTCGTCGCCGTTCTTGTTGTCGGCGGTAACGCGTTTGAGTCGACAGATCGCGACAGGTTCTTCTTCCACGCGTCCGCGGCGGCAAGCCGGTTCACAGGGACGATCGCAGGTGCGGCCGAGCACACCGGGAAATACGTTGGATTCCCAGTTGATCATGTACGCTTCGGTGTACTTCTGCTCGGCGATCAGGCGGATGTACTCGGGAACGGGAGTATGTGCAGGACAAGCGTACTGGCAGTCCACCACTTTGTGAAAATACTCCGGGTTGGAAATGTCGGTTGGTTCCAAAGGCTGGTTCTTTGAAGTGAGCCCGCTGCGACTGGTTTTGAGAGGGAGTGCGTCAGTCGGGGTTGTAGGGTTAAATGTACATTTTTTGGGAAAACGGGAAAAGAGCGGGGATCATTGAAGTTCCGCTTGAGAATGAGATAGCAATAGAGGGAGAGTGGGACTGGCTGCGGGAGGATGTGGGGAACCACTTAAGACACTTTAGGCACTTAAGAATAAATCACCCGCAACTCCGCAACTCGCAACCCGCAACTCCGCAACCCGCACCCTCGCAACTGACACTGCAACTTTACACTGCCGTAGACGCTCCTCCCAGATTGATCGACTCGAAGCTTCCGTAATGCGGCTTGATGCTGAGCACGGGAATGCGCGAATGATTCACGATCTGCTTTGCCAGCGGTCCGAGGAAAACTCCGGAGAGCCGTGATTCCTGGTCGGTCATGATCATGATGAGGTCGGCTTTGACGGATTCGCCGTACTTCAGCGCTTCGGCTGCGAGGTAATCGCCTTTGACGGTGTGGCGCGTGTAGGGAAGCTTCGCGCGCTGCACGGCGTGTTGTACCTGGTCGAGCACGATCTGCAGCTTCTGGTATTCGCTCTCTTCATCTTCATCGAGCAAACCGAGAATGTGCAGCTTCGAATCGTACAGTGTTGCGAGATTGATGGCGGCTTCTACTTTTTCGCGCGAGTGCATCGAACGATCGATCGGAAGCACGATGTTGCGGAAGCCGGGATTCGCGGAATGTTCCTGGATCGTCAGTACGGGACAAGGTGCGAGCGTGACGACTTTATGCGCGTTGCTGCCGATGAACATTTCTTCGAAACCTTTAGCGCCGTGCGTGCCCATGATGATGAGATCGCTTTTTTCTTCTTCGGCGGCCTGCACGATTTCGTTGGCGATCGTTCCGCGGCGACTGAGGATGCGCGGCTGTATGCCGTAGGTGATGCGGATGTGATCGGCCGTTTCCGCGAGCTTCTGCAGGATGAAATTATCGAGGTCTTCCTGGTTGTCGATGACGAAGATCGGCTCGGGAATTTCGAAATAGAATTGGCTCAGCGGAAGCACGTGCATGATCAACAGATCGGCATTTGCTTTCTTGGCGAGATAGGCGGCGTGCGCCAGCGCTTTGTTGCTCGTTTCGGAAAAATCGACCGGCACGAGCAGGTGTCGAAGGTCTAGTTTCATGGGTCTTTATTTTAAAAGTTTGCCGTTTCTGTTATTCAGGTTTGCGCCGATGCGAGCCGCTCAATACGATGCAGCAATTGCTCCATATCGATCGGTTTGATAAAATAATCTTCTGCGCCGAGCCCCATTCCCGAAAGCACTACAGAAGACTGGTCGAGGCTGCTGATGATGATGATCGGCAGGTGACCGTAAACATAATTTCTCAGCAGGCTGATGAGCGTTAACCCGGAAATGTCGGGCATCATCAGGTCGGTGATCAGCAGATCATAAGAATGGTTCGTAATGCGATTCAACGCGTCCCATCCGCCACATGCTTTCTCCACGGAATGACCCTTTTCCTGCAACTTAATGGCGAGGAGTTCGGTGATCATTGCGTCATCGTCGACCAGCAGGATTTTCATGACAGCCTCCCATAAGCTTTAATGTTTGGTAAGACCTTTATGCTCGTGCTTGGGAGCGTTCTGACGAATGTCCGCCCAGGAAAGAAAAACGTACGCCATGATCATGCCGGAAGAAAATCCTTCCATGAACACGCCGATCGCCGAAGTCGTAGGTGTGAGGTATTCTCCTCCCATCGCGTGATGACGAATGGCGGCCATCATGTAGGGATCGAGAGAAAGATAGATGAGCATGAAGACGGAAAAAATTCCGACTGCCGTAAGTACTGCAATACAACCGCCGGCCAGCGCATCGAAATAAGGAATGGTGTGGCCGGAATCGTCGTTCTGCCGGCGCATCGTCCAGAAGATGCCGAAGA
>CAMLEF010000475.1 GCA_946478675.1 uncultured Flavobacteriales bacterium
GGAAATTTTCTCTTTCGCCAGCACATCGCGCAGCTGCGGAAAGTAAATCCATCCAAGATCTTTGTTGAAATGATCGCCGCTGCCGCGATTACAGGCCACAGGGCAAATGCCGATGATGACCGTTTCTCCCAGCATCAGGTCGCTGTTGTAGTACCAGTCTTCTTTGATCTTGTAACCGACGATCGAATCGGTAACTGCAGAATCCGAATTCAGCGGCTGCAGCATGGGATGAATGTATTTCACCCTGAATTCATCATCAGCATACAAATTGACCTTATCTGACATTACCGCATCACGAACGATCCACCAGAAACGATCATCATTAAACAGGGGCGACCAGTCCTCTTTCGGAATTTCCCGCCACACACGTTTCGAGATCATCACAGCGCGCTCCCAGACGTACGGATATTCGATGAAGCCTTTTGCATTGTACTTCCATTTGCACTGCGGATTCCCGAACAGTTTCGCCGGACTGTCGGGCAATGCCGGAAAAATCTGCGTGTATTCGAAACTGTTTTTATACGCGCGCTGCACCCGCATTTTTCCCGTCGAATCCCAAACCGTCCACGTACCGGTGCGCATGTTGTTTTTGAATTCACCCGCTGCCCGCTTCTGTCCATTCGTGTACCACGATGTATAAGAACCGTCGTACATCCCGTGCAGCAATGTCGTTTCGACGCGGTAGTCCTTGCCCGTCCAGCTGTACTGGTGATGCGGATCTTCATCAACAAAGCTCCAGCACAGCAATGCAACAAAAACAACGATCGGAATCCAGCTGCGTTTCATGAGGGAAGTTTCCAGAGGTGCAACAATTGCGAGCGTTTCATTTCCTGCGGTGATAAAACTTCGATCACGTAACGGAACGCTATAAACGGATAACCGTGATCCTGGTAATAACTGAGCCGCCGGTATTCATAAAGCTCCTCCAGGTGATAATGATACGAGCGTCCCATCACCGCTTTGCGCTTAAAGACCTGCGGATCGCCCGGCTTCGCAAATTCCGTGTAATCGAGAACTATTTTCAACGACGGTTTCCGCGAATAATCGAGCGGCGATTCGTCGGTCGTGCAGATCGTCCAGTCGGCGTACAGTGAATCGATTTCGCCGGCCAGCGATTTTTTCGTTTTGAAATAACGTCTTGCAGCCACCCATTCCGTAACGCGCGGCAACCGGTAAATCGTGTCGCAGATGGAATCCTTATTCGCCAGCACCGTTCGCCAGCGGAAATAATTCAGCGCATTGTCCCACGAAACGCCGACCGCCGGGAACGCCTCGTAATACGGATTCGAAAGATATTCGTGAAAATTCTCCGGCAGGCCGATCGTCGAATCCGGCAGCTGCCTGCGGTACGCGGCTTCCGACGAATCGCGTTTCAGCATCGCCATGTACAGCTTGTATTCGCCCAGCGTAATCTGTGCGCTGATCTTCATCGGCGGCATCGTGATCGTTTCCCGGGCATTCCGCAGGCCAACTTCTTTGCCGATATCGAACGTCTGCCCCGGCACGTCATACACCATCGTCCGGTGCGCATTCTTTTCTCTTCCGAAGGCGAAGAGCAATGGCAGCAGCAGGTAAAGCAGGCGTTTCACGATGAAATAATGCAGGATCAGGCAAAAAGATACGGGGGTGGCGAATTACGAATGATTACGAATATACGAATGGGATATATGGGAATGCTTCGGGGGGAATTGTGCTGCGATTTTGTGGGGTGCGAATTACGAATCGGTACGAATATACGAATGGGATATATGGGAATGCTTCGGGGGAATTGTGCTGCGATGTCATTGGGGGGTAATTAGGAATTTTTACAAATTACGGATGGGTGTTTCGGAGAGCCAGGTAAATGCGATTCGTATATTCGCGTTCATTCGTAATTCGTAACTTTGGGCTTTGATGAAATTCGCGAATCCGTACTTCCTTTTTGCGCTTCTTGCCCTCGCGATCCCCGTCCTTGTTCACCTTTTTAATTTCCGGAAATTCAAGCGCGTTTATTTCACGAACGTCCGTTTCCTGAAAGAAGTCCGCCACGATACGAAAGCGCGGAACAAGCTCAAGAATTTACTCATCCTCTGCTGCCGCCTGCTGGCCGTGCTGTTCCTCGTGCTCGCCTTCGCACAGCCGTACATCCCGATGGAAAACGCCGTCGTGCGCACCGGGGAAAAAGTAGTCAGCATCTACATCGACAATTCCTTCTCGATGGATGCCGTCAATACCGGCGGCACACTGCTCGACGAAGCGAAGAAAGACGCGCGGGAAATTGTCGCTGCTTATAAACCTTCCGACCGCTTCCAGCTGCTGACGAATGATTTCGAAGGCCGTCACCAGCGGCTCGTCAATAAAGAAGAATTCCTCGAGCTGCTGGAAGAAGTGCAGCCCGGCCCGGCGGTGCGTTCCATTTCCGAAGTCGTGCGCCGGCAGGAAGATGCGTTGCTTTCCGAACAAGGCATCCAGCCCGGCAACCGCCAGGCGTTTCTCCTGAGCGATTTCCAAAAGTCGATCGCCGACTTCAGCCAGGTGAAAACGGATACGTCGATCCATTTTACGCCGTACCAGGTCACCGCAAAAAACCCGAACAACATCTACATCGACTCGGCCTGGTTCACCACGCCTGTTCGCCAGCTGAATACGCCGGAAGCGCTGCACATCCGCCTGCGCAGCCGCCCGCACGAGGCGGCGGAGAACATGGTGCGCCG
>CAMLEF010000476.1 GCA_946478675.1 uncultured Flavobacteriales bacterium
ACCCAGGGCAACGACACCAACGGCGATCTACGTTTCAAAAACTGCCTCATCGTGCATATGAACGACTCGCTCGGCTACGACCAGCGCGAACCCGAATGAAACCAACGGCGCATTCAACATCTACACGTTCTTCAACACGCCGGGCTTCAACAACCAGCTGATCAACTCTGCATCGTCACTGCTGGTGAACAACCTCGACCTGAACACGCCGAACCTGTTGCTGCAGGCCGGATCTCCGCTGCTGACCGGCGCATCATTCTCCGACAGCTACCTGAACGATCCGTTCTTCACCCCGGTAAACTACATCGGCGCATTCGACGGCTCGAACAACTGGATGTCCTGCTGGACCGAATTCGATTGCCAGAACCAGCCTTACACCACCTCGATCAACAACGCGTTCTCGGTAACGGCAACGGCAAGCGGCGCAACGACGTTCTGCCAGGGCGGTTCTGTAACGCTCGACGCAGGTGCGGTTGCGGGCGCTTCTTACCTCTGGAGCAACGGCGCTACGACGCAAACGATCAACGTCACCACCGGCGGCTCATACAACGTTACGGTTACGAAACCGAACGGCTGCTCGGCAACGTCCAACAGCATCATGGTGACGGTAAACCCCGCGCCGACGACCCCGATGATCACCACCAGCGGCGCAACGACGTTCTGCAATGGCGGCAGCGTTACGCTTACCTCCAGCCAGGCGAGCGGCATCCAGTGGAGCACCAACGCTACCACGCCTTCCATCACGGTGAATTCTTCCGGCACTTACGACGTAACGTACACGGATGCGAACGGTTGCTCGGCAACTTCCGCTCCGACCACGGTAACGGTAAATGCGAATCCTTCTGCTCCGACGATCACGGCAAACGGTTCTACTTCTTTCTGCACCGGCGACAGCGTGATGCTTTCTTCGAGCCAGGCAACGGGCAACATGTGGAGCCCGAACGGTGAAACGTCGCAGGACATTTACGCTTCTGCAAGCGGTTCTTACTCGGTAACGTACACGGATGCGAACGGTTGCTCGGCAACTTCTGCACCGACTACGGTTTCCGTAAGCAACTCGCCTGCCCCGACGGTACAGATCAGCGGCTCGACCAGCCTCTGCCCCGGCGACCAGGTAACGCTCACTTCTTCTGCAGCGGATTCTTACCTCTGGGCTCCCGGCGGACAAACCACGCAGAGCATCACGGTAAACGCAGCGGGCACGTACTTCGTAACGGTGACCAACGCAAACGCCTGCAACGGTGTCGGCGCTTCTTCTTCGACCACGATCACGATGCTCAACGCTCCGACGGCAAGCTTCAACTACAACGTTCCGGTGGTGAACCAATACCAGTTCACGAACACCTCAACCGGCGGCACGATCTACAGCTGGGACTTCGGCGACATGAACCAATCTTCCGCGCAGAACCCGACGCACGTTTACACCACCAGCGGCACGTACACGGTTACGCTGACGGTTACCGGCGCGAACGGTTGCAGCAGCACGATCACGCAGGTGCTCAACGTCGGTGTCGGCATCGACGAGCAGTCAGTTGCGCTCAACGGCTTCACGCTCTACCCGAACCCGGCGAACGACAACCTGAACATCGACCTGAACATGAATGAGAATTCCGACGTTCAGATCACGGTGTTCGATCTCTCCGGCAAAGTGCTCGTGAATGAAAACCGCAGCCTCGCTTCGGGCAAGAACACGATCACCTACGACGTGACGGGCTGGAGCAACGGCATCTACTTCGTACGTGTAGCGTCCGGCAACAGCGTAAGCACGGTGAAAGAAGTGATCACCCGCTAAGTCAACCAGGTTAGTTTCAATAGTAAGAAAAGGGCTGCTTCCGAAAGGGAGTGGCCCTTTTGGATTTTGTTCGCTTAAAAAAAGCCGCAGAGGCGCGGAGGACGCAGAGAAAAGAATCCGTGCTATCCATTCAATTCTGACAAAAACAATCTGCGTAAATCTGCGTAATCAGCGGCTGAAAAGAATCCGTGTAATCCGCGTAATCCGTGGCAAAAAAATATCGCCGCAGAGGCGCAGAGGACGCAGAGCATGCGCAGAGAAAAGAATCCGTGCGATACATCAATTCTGACAAAACAATCTGCGTGAATCGGCGTAATCAGCGGCTGAAAAGAATCCGTGTAATCCGCATAATCCGTGGCAAAAAAAAGCAGCAGCTTCGTACTATTTTTCTTTGCGCACATTGCGGCTTTGCGGTTACAAAAAAACCCGGATGTTACTCCGGGCTTTTCATTCTTGATTGCTCAATGGCTAATTCGCTTCGAAGCAGTAGCCGATGCCTTTCACCGTCTTGATGTATTCTTCGCCGATCTTTTCGCGCAGCTTGCGGACGTGTACGTCGATGGTGCGGTTCTTCTCTCCGAATTCGCCGCCCCAGATCTCGCGATAAATTTCGTGGCGCGTGAAGACTTTGCGCGGTGCGGCCAGCATGAGTGCCAGCAGTTCGAATTCTTTTCTCGGGAGGATAATTTCGTGCGTGCCTTTGAAGACCATGTAACGTTCGCGATCGATGCGGATGGAGCCGGCCTGCACGGTGCGGGAAAGCTCTTTCGCGCGATGGCGTTTCAGCAGCGCACGGATGCGCATTACGAGCACGTTCGACTTGACGGGCTTCACGATGTAATCATCGGCGCCAGCCTCATAGGCGCGCACCGCGCCCTTGGGCTCGGACTTGCCG
>CAMLEF010000477.1 GCA_946478675.1 uncultured Flavobacteriales bacterium
CGGAGCTCGACGCGATCGCGGGACTCCGTGACCGGACCACGCACCTGCTCTCGGCGCTCCTTTTGCAGGAGGAGTTTGTACGGGCTTTTGCGGAAGCACTTTCGGCTCATTCGGCTTTTTGGGTTCGTTGACAGGTTCCGAATAAGGAACTTCCGCAATACGGTGCTCCTCTTTCGGAAGCGCTGCTACAGCTTTATCTGCCGAAAGAAACATCGTTGCAAAAGCAGACAACGTCAGACCGGAAGCGATGAGCGCCGAGAGCAGCACATTCCTGCGGTAGCGCCGGCGGATCTGGTAAGCGCCGTAATTCTTATTGCGGTTTTCGAATACCAGCTCATTAAAGCCGGCGTTAAGGACGAGATTGGTGTCCATGCGATTGGTTTTTTGTGTTCACCGGATTGGAGTTAAGGTGAACAGGTTCGACATCTGTTTCATGTTTTTCCTTGCGCGGGGGAAAAACATCCTGCCACTGTTACAGGGGAATGTAGTGCTGGCCGTGCGGTGGATGTCAGGCCTCTTTTCAGGGGAAGAGATGTGCCCGGTCAGCGTCAGTAATTGCAGGAGTAGAGATTCAAACCATCAAAAAACCTTCGTGTGTTTGCTTTGTTCAACGCAAGAATAAAACGGAAGTTGCACCGCGGAAAACGGAGTTGTGCAAGTGGCAGCGGCTACGTGGTAAGTGGGAGGAAAAAATGATGTGCTGATTTGCCGATATGATAATATGCCGATGACTTATGGAATGGTGTTCGTCGTTGCATCATTGCATTCTTATTGCAGCATAATTTTCATGCGCTCCGCTCGTGCTCTAAAAAAAGAAAAGCGATCCTGCATAAATGATTGCACTGCCACAATCCGCAAGTATTAACCATCGCGACAAAAAATGAATGTGGTACGGTTTTGGTCTTGTGCACATACGATGATGCTACTCCGGCATCAGTAACCCACAAAACATGGCCCCATGAAAAAGTGCATCCTGGTTTTCATCTTGTCCGTTCTCCTCATCACTGCCCGGGCGCAGGTAAGCTATGTGAGCAGCGTTTACGCAAACAGCGCCGCCGAATCAGCGGTCAGTCACAACGGGAAATTCCTTTTCCTTTCCAGTTCTCATGCGATTATCGTTTACGAGATCAATTCATCGACCGGGGCGCTGACAAAAAAACGCACACTGCCCTCGCCTACCAATACAGACTTCTGCGGAATGCACCTCAGCCCCGACGATCGTTTCCTGTACACGCAATCGCGCACCGGCCCGGAGTCAAGCACAAGCGCCATTTCAACGTATGCCTGTAACCCGCTCACGGGTGAGCTGAAGCTGAAAAGCACGCTGGATCACCAGGGAACAGAAACTTTCGAAATGTCGACGACCGTCCTGTCGTCCCAGGGAAATTTCCTGTTCATTGCCAACAACTCGTACAAGGATCTTTTCGTGTACCGCAGAAATGTGACGGACGGTTCACTCAGTTTCCAGAACAAAACAGAAACCGGAAAATGGATGATGTTCTTCGATTTCGTCGTCAGCCCGGATGAAAAATTCATGTACGTCAATTGCGTGAACGTTCATAAAGAAGCAACGATTTACAACATCGATCAGCAGACCGGGAACCTCACCAAAGTAACGGAAGTAACCAACCCGAACCATCCGAACATATACCCCGAGAAACTCCTGGTCAGCCCCGACGGAAAAAATGTCTACGCGATTGAAAACCTGTACCAGGACGCTACGCAGGACTACCGGTATGACCTGACCCAATACAGCCGGGACGAACAAACGGGCATGATGACGTACCAGGCACATTACTACCAGGGCACCACTCAACTCGATTATCTTTTTATCGATGGCAGCGGCGAATACGTTTACGCGTCAAAAGCGTTCGGGTCCGATATGCACGCCATACATGTTTTCAAGCGTGATCCTTCTACGGGAAATCTCAACAAGCTGCAATCGTTTTTCGACACGGGCACGACCAACAAAATCGCAGGCAGTTGTGTTTGCTCCTTCAGCAAGGACAACCAATTCCTGTATGTTTCATCGATTGATGATGATGTCCTTAACATTTTCAAAAACCCGTACACAAAAGCATCCGTGCCTGCACCGACAGTCAGCGTTTCGGCTCCTGCACAAGAAACCGATAATCCGATGCCCGGCGGAAGTACTACGACGACGAACACGAGCGACGGCATGAACAACGGCGGCGGGAGCACCAACAACGGCAGCACCAACTATGGCAGCACCCCAGGCCAGCCGACCGGCCCCATCAGCGATTTCACGAAAGAAAAATTCAACGAAGTCAGGAAACAACTGCAGGCCGAAACTTCCGACACGAAGCGATTGGATTTGTGTTACCAACTGCTCGAAGGAAAATCGGTGAGCACCGTGCAGGTGGCTACCATCGCCATGTTATTCGATTCGGAATACCAGCGGCTGCAATACGTGAAGTTCGAATACTATTTCGTGAACGATAAGGAGCATTATAAACAGCTCGGTGATTTGTTCACTTACGATAGTATCCTGAAGGAGTTCAATCAGCTGGTGCAGTAAAACTGGTTTTGTTTTAAACAGAAAGAGCAGGAACATCACTATTCCTGCTCTTTCTGTTTTTTTATATCCTTTACTTCACCAGCTGCCGCAATGCGATGCTGAACGCTTCACGCGCGATGTTGGTTTTTTCCTTGTGCACGTTGTG
>CAMLEF010000478.1 GCA_946478675.1 uncultured Flavobacteriales bacterium
CCCTTCCATCGGGACCTTCCGCCACCACTTCGCCATCGAGGATCGCGTTGTGCCCGAGCCTGGAGAGCGCCGCTGCGACTTCCGGGTAATCGGCGTTGAAGGAATTGTGATTGCGGCTGTACAGCTCGACTTTTCCGTCCGCAACATTGGCAAGCGCACGATAACCGTCGTATTTATGCTCGAAGATCCAATCCGGGTTGTCAAAGGGTTCCGTACCGATCTCGGCCAGCATGGGCTTCACTTTCTTTTCGAGATCACGCATGCCGGCCAGCATTACGACATCCGTGTTTTCCGGTGCGTGCAGCCCCGGCGATTTTCTGGCTTTCCCTTCGGCAGCGGCCTCGTTAAAAGCCTGTTTTCTTCTGGTTCCTGCAAAAAAAGGCATGCGTGTGGTTTTGATGGGAAGGAACGGAGTGCGTTGTAATTGGCCCTCCGTTCCTTGTATATAGTGAGCGAATGCCATTACAGGAAGAAGAATCATGCCAAAGGAAAATCCCCGTATTTGCCATGCTGCAGCCCGTCCGAGTGTGGAATTCTGAGGAACTGTTTCTACAAATAAGCCGGTAGTGTGGAGCAAAAAAAACCCGGACGATGTGTCCGGGCTTCCTGTTTTATTTCTTTCCCTTTTTGTCTTTCTGGGAACCGACAAAGTCCCAGTGCTTTTTGACCTTTTCTTTTTTCGATATCTCGACGTTTCCTTCGATGCCGTAACCGTCGCAGGTGCCGGAAACTTTTACCGTTTCCTCCAGCTTGTTGGTCATCGTTCCTTCGAATTCTACGTACATCGTTTCTTCTGCATCACCTTCCGCGGTGTAGGTAGAGTCGACCGTCAGCTCGATGCCGATGGACTCGGCGCCGGCGTTCTTGCCGAAGAATTTGCATTTGAATTTTCCGCCTTTAAAGGAAATATCTTCCTGTTCGGGTGCGCCGGTTTTTCCGCCTTTTTTCGCTTCGGTGATCGTCACCTTGTAGGTTTTGCCTTCGAGCGAAGAGGTATCGCCTTTAAGAACAAAAGAAGCCGTCAGGAAAAAGAGCGCGCCGCCGAGCAGCAGGGTTGGGATTCGGGTCATCACGTAGTTGGTTTAGCTAAACAAAGTTAACGTTTCACCCGAAGATAGAAAAAAGCGTGCCGTACTGCTGGACTTCCGTGACCACGCGGCGTATCTTTGTTAAATAGCAATGATGATCCGCCGTTTGATGCGGACGTGTTTGAGGATATGCAGCCTTTAGCCGAACGACTCCGCCCCTCTTCCCTCGACGATTACATCGGCCAGCGACATCTCGTAGGCGAAAATGCCGTGCTCCGCAAAGCCATCGAATCGGGCAACCTGCATTCGATGATCTTCTGGGGACCGCCCGGTGTCGGCAAAACGACGCTTGCGCATATCATTTCCACCAGCCTCAAGCGTCCGTTCTATGCGTTGAGCGCGATCAACTCCGGCGTGAAAGACATCCGCGAAGTGATCGACAAGGCGAAGAGCCAGGCGTTCTTCGGCACCAACCTGCCGGTGCTGTTCATCGACGAGATCCATCGCTTCAGCAAAGCGCAGCAGGATTCGCTGCTCGGCGCCGTGGAAAAAGGAACGGTAACGCTCATCGGCGCGACGACGGAAAATCCTTCTTTCGAAGTCATCTCAGCGTTGCTTTCCCGCTGCCAGGTGTACATCCTGAAACCGCTTGAGAAAGACGACCTGCTGCACCTGCTCGATATGGCGATGCAGAAAGACGAAGAGCTGAAGAAGAAAAAGATCGACATCGTGGAATACGAAGCGCTGCTGCGGTTGTCGGGCGGCGATGCGCGGAAGCTGCTGAACATTTTCGAGCTGGTGGTGACTGCCGCCGGCACCGATGAAGTCGTCATCACGAATGATTTTGTGCTGGAAAACGTGCAGCAGAACATGGCGCTGTACGACAAAAACGGCGAGCAGCATTACGACATTATTTCCGCGTTCATCAAGTCGATGCGCGGCAGTGATCCGAACGGCGCGGTGTACTGGCTGGCGCGGATGATCGAAGGCGGCGAAGATCCGCTGTTCATTGCGCGGCGCATGGTCGTTCTCGCTTCGGAAGATATCGGCAATGCAAATCCGAATGCGTTGCTGCTGGCGAACAATACGTTCCAGGCCGTCAATCTCATCGGCATGCCGGAAGCGCGGATCATTCTTTCGCAATGCGCCACTTATCTCGCTTCTTCCGCGAAAAGCAATGCTTCCTACATGGCGATCCGCAATGCGATGGAAGCCGTTCAGCAAACCGGCGACCTGCCCGTGCCGATCCACCTGCGCAATTCGCCGACGAAGCTGATGGAGCAACTCGGTTACGGCGAAGATTACAAATACAGCCACGATTTTGCCGGCAACTTCGGCGAGCAGGAATATCTTCCCGACAACCTGAGCGGCATGAAGTTTTACGACCCCGGCAACAACGCGCGTGAAAACGAATTGCGCGCTTATCTCAAGCGTTGCTGGAAGGATAAATACGGTTACTGAGCAATTTCACTTCGCTTAGCCGGCCGCTTCGTCAAGAAATTTTTCAATCATACGCACCGTCGCTGCAACCAGCACCGGATCGTTCGGCGTGGTGATTTCTCCAATGTAATCGCCGTGGCCACCGGGCAGAATTGCAAGCCTCGAACCGGACAGCAAACGATGCATTTCACAGGCATGCTCCGGCGTAGT
>CAMLEF010000479.1 GCA_946478675.1 uncultured Flavobacteriales bacterium
GTCTCCGTGGTTCAGCATACCGGTAATGGGCGCGTAAGAGAAATTGAGGGTTGCTTTTTTTTCCGGCGCCGCAGTAGTAAATTCATAGTATGAAATCATTTCGCTTTTTCCTGTTGCTGTGCGGCTTGTGCGCGATTGTTTCCTGTCGCAAAGAAGAGGAGCCGGCCCCAAACACATTGGGCACTCCGCTGGATCCTTCTGTTCTTAACCATGGCGAGATCTGGCTCACGGGACAGGGTTGGGAGTGCTACGCCGCCTGTGATTCGGTGACGATGGATACGCTCACGCGCAACGACACGCTCCGGTTTTTCGCCGACAGCGTTTCCTGGAACAATGCGCAGGGTGATCGCTATCACGGCTATTACGACCGCCGCGATACAACGCATTTGGATTTCCTGATGGCAGGAACGCCTTTCGGCCTCATCCAGGGCACTACTACGGTCTGGCAAATGCGCGACTGCCACATCTCCGGCATTCCCTTCCGCAACAGCACTGCGCATACGACAACGTATCTCTGGTTCCGCCGGCTCTGGTAGCGGATGCTTGTTCGGAGTCGAGAACAAGCGGGAACGAACAACGACACCAGGAAAACAACCTTGAACCACGGAGACACGGGGACACGGAGTTTGCAGTTCTCCGTGTCTCCGTGGTTCAGCATCACACGGCGTTCGCCCAATCGAGAAATACCAGCTTCGATTTTTCCGGGTTCAGCAGCTCCGGCTCGCGCACAAAAATTCCTACGCGCACCGGCTCGCCGCGACCGATCATCTCTTCGGGGTCTTTCGTGCGGAAATAGACAATTTCATAGGCACGACCATTCAGCTGCAGCGCCACATCCGGGCGCAGCTCGAACCAGGCATTGTCGCCGGCGATGGTGAGACGACGTTCGATGTTGCCGCTGATGGGCAGCGTGTAGTAGAGCGTTCCGGCTTCGCGCGCATGCTTCAGCGTGATGCGGGTGCCGACGAGCGCGTTCAGGTTGCGTTTGCGCGAGCGGCCGAGATCGGAAGGAAGAATGCCCGCGAAAAATTCGATCGGCGCCCATTCGCCGGGAACGATGTCGATGTTCGAGAGCCGCACCGACAAAAAGAAAATGAGGTAGCCGCCCGAGAGGAACGAGCTGTTCAGCGTTTCGTTGCCGACGTGCGTGCCGTACACGAGACAGGCGCCGGCGTATTCGATGGTGAACACGAGCAGGAGCGCGCCGGCAATGGAAGCGGCGAGTCGCTGCGTGTTGAACGAAAGATCCTTCGGCGTTTGCTCCGGCGATACGGATTGGTTGAGCGCATTGTTGAGGAACGAAACGTACACGAGCACTTCCGAGAGATAAAAGAAGAACGTGAGAATCGACAGCGACCACGAGCGCACTTTTTCATTGAGCAGCCAGAAGTCGTAGAAGCCGTGTGCAAGCGCTGCTGCGAGGAAGAACAGCGGGACGATCCACCATTTGCCGGGATAGCGGAATTTCGCGAGAATGAAACCGTACGCGACGATCGCGCTGCAGGCCATGTGCGAGACGGAGGCGGTGAGCGCGCGGGCGTGGATCACCTCGAGGCCGTAATGCGAGATGTAGAGTAAGTTTTCGAAAAACGCGAAGCCCAATCCCGATGCGGAAGCGACGAGCAAATAATCGACGGGTTTTTTGATGATGTTCGTGAAACGCAGGATCAGCAGGAACGGCACGAGCTTCACGAGCTCTTCGATCACGCCGATGCCGAGGAAGCAGTAGAGAAAATCGTTGCCGATGTTGCCGTTCGTGTTGAAGTGCAGCACGTGGTGATAGAATTCATACAGCAGCCACGACAGCATCGCGATCACCGAACCGATGAGCACCGCCAGCAGCAGATGTTTCCATTTCATCGGCGAAAGAAAGCTCAGGCGTCGCAGGAAAAACAGCCACGTGAACAGGATGATCAGGTCGCCGAGAATGCCCCAGACGGGAAGCGTTCCGAACATGCTGCGGAATTTCAGCAGGTAGAACGAGCCGATATCGCCCGAGAGAAAATACGTTTTGTAACGCAGCGATTCCGGTACCGATTCGCGGCTCTCGCGGTTGTACACGAGATTTTTCAGCGCGGTTTTGTCGCCGGTCGCATCGTAGATCCACGCGAGTTCTTCCCACGCGCCTTTCTTAAATCCGTTCAGCCGGATCTCACTCACGAACGACGCTTCTGCGGAGAAACCGGCCCCGCTGTACAGCAACGCGCGCCCCATGAAATAGTTCGCGTATTTCAGGTGCGGATCGCGGATCTGCCGCAGGCAAAACATTGCGTTCTCGACGTCGTGGCCCGGCCGTTCAATATACCATTGCGCCAGAAAAAGCTGCCCGACGTCGTTGAGGTACGCATCATCCGGTTTCTCGGCAAGCGCCGTGTAGTGATTGAAGATGCGAATGCCTTCGTGGTTGTAGCGCAGGATATCGGGCGGCGGCGTGTCGTCGTCCTGCTGCAGATACGCATGCAGCAGCTGGTAATTCGCATCGAGGTTGCCGGGATCTTTTTCGATGGTCTTCCAGAGCGCGTCGGTCACGAGCCAGGGCTGCCGCGTTTTTTCTCCGAATGCAATTTGCTCCTTATCGCTTTTAAAATGCAGCTCCGGCGACAGCAGCGTAAATCCTCCCCACACCGCCAGCATCACCACGATCGAGCGCACCAGGAAATTGAAGTCGCCAAAGTC
>CAMLEF010000480.1 GCA_946478675.1 uncultured Flavobacteriales bacterium
TGCCAGGAATCGCCCGAACAAAAATCGGCGGTGCAGATCGATTCCGCTTTTGCCACGCAACAAAATGTGTCGCAATCATCCACGCAAAAAACGGACACGGTGAAATTATTTTCGTTGCCACCCGCTATGGACGGCGATCTTGTTTTTCAAATCAGCGATCATCCGAATGCGAAAGCGCTGCAGGCGGCCACCGGTTCGAAATACAATAACATCGGCCTGGTCTTTTTCCGCAAGAAAGATCAGCAATACATGGTGATCGAAGTGCTCGACAGCACGCACGTCGTTCCGCTCACCGAATGGGCACAGCACGGGGAAGGAAATCACATCGCGCTGCTGCGGCTGAAAGATGCGAACCGGATGCTCAACGAAAAAAAGATGAAGTCGCTGAAAGAAACCGTCAAATCATTGCGCGGCCGCAAGGCTGATCCGTATTTCGGCTGGGACGACGCGACCGTGTACAGCAGCGAGCTCATCTGGAAAACGTATCACGCAGGATTGAACCTCGACCTTTGCCAGCCGGGATTGCTCAGCAGTTTCGACGCCACCAAAGAACCTTTTAAAAGCAATGCCGCAAAAAAGTACGGCGGGAAGATTCCTGCCGGTGAAAAAGCAGTCACCCCGGACGACCTTTACCAATCACCGAAGCTCGAGATCATCTTCGAACGCTGATTGAGCACGGTTTTTGATGTAAATTAGCCCGGCTAACCAGAACACCTTTTATATCCTATGAAAAAACTCCTTTTTGCTCTCTTCCTCGCCCCGTTCATTACTGTTCACGCGAAACCCGTCAACAAGATCAGCCTTGCAGCGAATCAGCAGCTGTCGCTGGTTGCGATTGCTCCTGCCGAAGGTGACACGAACAAAACCGATGCTTCGGGTCAGAAGACCGGTTTCTGGATCGAGCGCACCGGCTCTTACGACTGGGAAGGCAACTACATCGCCGGAAAGCGTGAAGGCACGTGGGTCGGCTACCCGGTCGGCATGCCGATGCCTTCGTACATCGAGAATTATCACAACGGCAGGAAGAACGGCGTTGCGCTCGGCATCGATCGCGCAGGTTATATCTTCCGCCAGGAAAACTATGTCGACGATTCACTCGACGGACTGCGTCGCACCTTCTTCACCGGCGGCAAGCTGAAGTCGGAAGAAGTGTATAAGAACGGCAAGCTGAACGGTCTTCGCAAGATCTACAACAGCAGCAACAAAGTGCAGGAAGAAGGTTATTACAAAAACGGCCTGCGTGACGGCGTTGCAAAATGGTACTACACCGACGGCAAGATCAACACCGAATCGACGTACAAGAACGGCATGCTCGAAGGCAAAATGACGACGTACCACCAGAACGGCAACAAGTCGAGCGAAGTGATGTACAAGAACAACGACATGGAAGGAACCTACGTCGAGTTCTACGAAAGCGGCAAGCTGAAAGCGCAGGGTAATTACGTGCACAACCTCGAAGAAGGCACCTGGACGTATTACTACGAAAGCGGAAAAGTGTTCGAGAGCGGCAAATTCGCTCACGGCAAACGCGACGGCGCGTGGAAACAGGCTTCCGAAGACGGCAAGACGAACAACACGGTGAAATACAAAGAAGGCGCTGTCGTTTCCGGCACGCCGATGCAGGCAAAACCGAACCCGGCCCCCGCTGCTCCCGCTCAGAACAACGGCACGCCCGCTCCCAAACAGAACAAAGGCGTTCCCGCCGGCCAGCCCGCACCGAAGCCGCATTAGTATTGAGTATTGAGTATTGAGTATTGAGATTTTAGTATTGAGAATTGAGTACAGGAAGTGGGAACACGCTCTGTACTCAATTTTTTTTGTGCTCATGTGAACGCGCATACTCAATACTAAAATCTCAATACTCAATACTATCCTCTCAATACTCTCCCCGATGCGTACCTTTGTTTCATGAAAAAAATGTGGATCAACGTCCTGCTGGCGGTCTTCGCGGTGGTGCTGCTGGTGGTGGGATACATGGCTTCGAAAAATGACAATCCCGTTCGTGAGCTGCCGTATTTCAAGCCGGTGGAAAAAGGCGCGGAGGTGCGCAAGGATTCGCTGGGAAGACATCTCGTTTCCGATTTTTCTTTGACGGATCAAACCGGCAAAACGGTCACGCGGGCGGATTTCAGCAACTCGATTACCGTCGTTGATTTTTTCTTTGCGCGATGCCAGGGCATTTGTCCGCGCATGACGAGCCAGATGCAGCGCGTGTACGAAACGTTCCGCGGCAACCCGGAAGTGAAGCTGCTCTCGCACACCGTCAATCCTGAAAACGATTCGGTGGAAGTTCTGAAAGCTTACGCCGAACGTTATCATGCCGGCGCGGACCAATGGCATTTCGTCACCGGCGACAAACCGCAGCTGTATAACCTCGCGCGCAAATCCTACCTCATTTCCGACACCGAAGGCAACGGCGGCAAAGAAGACTTTGTGCATTCGCAGAACTTCGCGCTCGTCGACAAGCAGGGCCACGTGCGCGGCATCTACGACGGAACGGATTCCACCGACGTCGATAGGCTGATGCTGGAGATGAGGATGCTGTTGAAGGAGAAAAAATAATGTGCTAATGCGTATATTCCTATGGAGAAGTCCCGGAGGGACGACACACTTAGAAAAAATTTAACGATGAGAAATTGAGCC
>CAMLEF010000481.1 GCA_946478675.1 uncultured Flavobacteriales bacterium
CAGGCGGCGCGGCAGATGTCTGCGCATTCAAGCTGACGAAAAATGGTTCTTACTGCTGGTCGAAATCGATGGGTGGCAACAGCACCGACAACTGCTACGGATTGGATGTCGACGACAGCGATGCGGTTTACCTGACGGGCTATTTCCTCGGCAGCAGCGATTACAATCCCGGCGCAGGCACCTATACACTCACCTGCCCCAGCGGAAGCGCCAGCATTTTCGTAGAAAAGCTAAACCCGGCATTCCCGGTCCGCATGGAAAATCCGGAAACCGCAATTGAAAACACGAATGCAAATGGCATGACGGTTTTCCCGAACCCTTCAGAAGGTTTGTTCACGCTGCAGTTCAACAACAGCGCGACGGGCAACGTGGAAGTGTTCGATATTTCCGGTAAAAGCGTGCAGTCCGTTTCTTTCGAAGAAGCGCAGCAACAGCAAATCGACCTTCGCGGCTTCGCGAAAGGCATCTACTTCATTCGTGTGTCGGGAGAAACAGTGAATGAGACCCAACGCGTGATCGTGCAGTAAACAGCATAACCCCGCGAATGCAGCAGGGCGGCAGCAATGTCGTCCTGCTTTTTTTATGCGCAATGATCAGCCCTTGATGAGCTCCATCTTTTCCGCGAAGTACATGCCGAAATCGCGCATGTCGCCGGCCATTTTTTCTTCGTTGGTGGCGCGCTGGAACGTATCCGCCATCGTCATGATCGTCTGGTGCGTGAATTGCTTCATCTCATCGACGAGCATTTGTTTCGACCAGAGATCGATGCGCATCGTGGACGCTTCTTTCTCGTCCCACATGGCAAGCATGATGGCTTTGCATTTGCCGCCGTCGCCCGAATCGCTGGCGGTCCATTCGATGCTTTCGGGAAGATTATTTTCGTCGAGGGTGATCGTGAAATTGATCTGCGCTTTTCTCATGCCGCAAAAATACATCGAAGTTCGGAGTTGGGAGTTCAGAGTTCGGAGTTATAATAATTGCTTTACTCAAACTCCGAACTCCAGACTCCGAACTCCGAACTCACTAAGGTTTCGGTTTGTATTTCGAGCGGTTGAGAATGGCAGCGCCGTCCTGGTTTTCCATCAGCTGCTCCAGCGTGACTTTCGGATTGTTCTTCATGAACGCTTCGACGATGCGGAGGCCGAGCCAGTTGCCGGCTTTTCCCGGTGACTCGCGCGGAAAATCAGGCGTGAAGGGCGCTTCTTCGGTGTAATGCTGCAGGTCTTCTTCGTCTTCCGAATACAGCTTTTGGTTTTCGATGAGCGACGACCACATCTTGAATTCGTTGTCGAGGCTCCACTGCAATTGTTTCTGCGAATAACCGAGGATGATCGTATCCGGCGTTTCGCGCAGCAATGCTTTTTGCAGGTACAGCAGCTTGCCTTCGTACACCATGCGATTGATGAGATCGTTCTTTGGCGGCTGGTAAGGGAATTCCGTCATCATCCAGGCGCGCACGAAATTCGAAGCCATGTATTCTTTGCGGCAGGTGTAACGCTTGTACGCCGGCCATTGCAGCTGGTCGTAATAAACGCTCGATGACCCGAGATAATATTCGAGACCGATGCCGTAATAACCTTCAATCTGCAGGATATTATAATTGAAGCCGGTCATGTCGGTGTACACGCCTTTGGGCAGTTCGCGTTTCGGGAAATAATATTTGAAATGTTTGTACGCCGCTGTGATGTCTTTCTCGAGCCAGGAAAAATCGCCGGTGTAGATCTTTGAATAATCGTTGTATACACCGCGCGTGCTGTAGTCGTTGAGAAAGTTGCGGATGTCGAGATCACGGAGAATCGAATCGCGGCCGGAGCGGCAAACGATGTTGTTGATGAAGCCGGGGCTAAAGTCGCCGAACTTTTTCTGAAGCGCATCGAGCTGCTGCGGGATCTTCGCGGTATCGACGGCAAAAAGCGCGCTGTCGTATCGTTCCACCCGGACCTGCGGCACGGAAATTGCCGACACGTCGACGTCCAACGGATCGCTTCCGCAGGAGATTAAACCAACATTAAGAAACAGGAGCAGTGCTACGGCGGGAAATTTCAGCAGGCGCTGTTTCATAGTCCGGTTAAAATTATCGTATAATTGCACAACGAAAAACCCATACGCAAAAGTATGAAAAAGGCTATCTTCCTTTTCCTCGCGCTCGCATTCGGCGGCAAGTACGTACTCGCTCAGGACGGCGGCGAAAATGATCTTAAAAATTTCCGCTTCGGAATTAAAACCGTCGGCATGCTGACCTGGTACAAGCCCGACGATCAGAAAAAATTCTCCAGCGACGGCGTTACGGCGCGCGGCGGATACGGACTGATGACCGAGTTTCGCCTCAACAAAGTAGCGGTCATCGCTACCGGCCTGCAGGTCGATTACGATGCCGGCAAGCTGAACATGCTCGACACGAACTTCTACTACCTTTCCAAAGACGGCGAACTGCTCAGCCGCGCCGACACGGCAGGTAAAAACTACACGGCCTACAAGCTGAATTCCCGCCTTTACAAAACCACGTACATCACCATCCCGCTCACGCTGAAGCTCAAACCCGGCGAGATCGGCTACATGACGTACTACGGACAGTTCGGGGTAAACGGCAGCTTCCG
>CAMLEF010000482.1 GCA_946478675.1 uncultured Flavobacteriales bacterium
ACCCTGCCGAAATTTTGAAATCGGCGATGTTCAAAGAAGAATACAGCCAGATGGTGATCGTGAAAGACATCGAGCTGTATTCGCTGTGCGAGCATCACATGCTGCCGTTCTTCGGGAAAGCGCACGTGGCGTACATTCCGAACGGGCACATCGTCGGGCTGAGCAAGCTGCCGCGCGTGGTGGATGCCTTTGCGCGCCGCCTGCAGGTACAGGAGCGACTCACGAACGAGATCCGCGACTGCATCCAGGATACGCTGAAGCCGCTGGGCGTGGGCGTCGTGATCGAAGCGCAGCATTTGTGCATGCAGATGCGCGGCATCCAGAAGCAGAATTCCGTCACGACAACGTCGGCGTTCACCGGCGAATTCATGAACGAAACGACGCGCTCGGAATTCATCCGCCTCATCGGAAGGAAGCTGCATTAGGGGAAATTGCTGCAGTTGCTCAGCAGGTAAGTTGGATAGGTTGGTTGAGTTGGTTGGTTAAAAACATCAGCACAACTAACCTATCCAACTTAACCAACCCAACCAACCAACATCCGCACTGCAACTTTCCTCCGCACTATTACGTTCGAATGGGAAACACCTAACCTCATCTATGAAAAAACCCTTACTCCTCATTTTAGTAATCGGTGCTGCGTTTTCCATTGCTGCAGGCACGAAGCTCAAGCCGCGCAACGTGAATGCCGGCGAATGGGTGCTGACGAAAAATTATTCGCGCCAGGAATTTCTTTCCAAAGACACGCTTCGTTTTTTCAATAACGTGAAAGACGTGGCCGGTAATCCCGATCATCACCCGGTGCTCAGCTTCGAACAGAAGAAAAAAGAATTCAACGTTTCGGTGAAAGACGCGAACGGCATTTACGGCAAATACGTGCTCAACAAAAAATCGCGCGAGCTGCTGATGACGTTCTACGAGCCCGATCCGATGAAAACCGGCATCACCGACATCTCGCAGTGGAACAAAACCGGCGAAAACAACTACAACATCACCGTTTGCTCGAAAGACACGCTGATGCTGGTGCGTAAGCGTTAAATCATGCGTTACGATATGCAATGGCTGCGTGATCGCTACGAAAAAGGCGATCCGCTGAAGTTTCTTTTCTTCTGGGGCCACACGAACAAATACGACGAAGCGGTCGGTAAATTCTGCTTCAGCCAGTGGTACGAAGCGCCGTTCACCGTGGAAGGCGTGACGTACCTCACCGCCGAACACTGGATGATGGCGCAGAAAGCGCTGCTGTTCGATAACACGGATATTTTCGAAAAGATCATTGCCGCACAGAAGCCCGGTGAAGTGAAAGAGCTCGGCCGGCAGGTGCGAAACTTTGATGAAATGCTGTGGCGGGAGAAACGTTTCGACATTGTAAAGCGCGGCAACTTTTACAAGTTCGACCAGCATCCGCAGCTGCGCGAATTCCTCCTGAACACGGAAAGCAGGATCATCGTGGAAGCAAGCCCTGTCGACGCCATCTGGGGCATCGGCCTCGCGCAGGACAGTCCGCGCATCCACGACTTGAGCAGCTGGCGCGGCGAAAACCTGCTGGGCTTCGCGCTGATGGAAGTGCGCGATATTTTCCGCGGGAACGAATCGCAGCCGGCCTAACAATACTTAACAGCAGCAGCCTCTTCCCATCTTCCAAACAATCCTACCTTTGCCCTACCAACAAACACAACCATGAACACTAACATGAATTTCGACGCCAACGGAAATTTCATCGAGACCAAGGCCGTCAGCCGCGACTCTGCAAAAACTTTCGTTGCGCAGGTTTTCTCCTGGATGTTCGGCGCGCTGCTCGTTACCGCAGCACTTGCCTACGTTTTCGCGAACTCCTCGCTGATCACCATGATGATCAATCCCGAAACGTTCCGTCCCACACCGTTCTACTGGATCGCCGCTTTCAGCCCGATCATCATCATCTTTGCGATGGGCGCAGGCGTTGAACGTTTTTCAATGGGTGTCATGGTCGGCCTCTTTGCGCTGTATTCCGCGCTCATGGGCGTCAGCCTTAGCGTGATCTTCCTCGTGTTCGATCCGATCATGATCGTGAAAGCATTCGGCCTGACCGCCGGCACGTTCGGCATCATGGCGGTGCTCGGTTACACAACCAAAGCCGATCTCTCCCGTTTCGGAACGATCATGATGATGGGCGTCGTCGGTATTGTGATCGCCTCCATCATCAACTACTTCATGGACAGCTCACAACTCGCGTGGATCATCGACATCGTTTGCCTCGTTGTCTTCACGGGACTCGTCGCCTTCAAAATGCAGGTGATCCGTCAATACGGCGAAACGTACGGCACTTCGCAGCCGAAAATGGCGGTGTTCATGGCGCTTACGCTCTACATCACCTTCATCAACCTCTTCCTGACGATCCTTCGCCTGATGGGCAACCGCCGCTAAACGAAAATCTTTTTTTCAAAAGAAACCATCCGCATTCCACGGGTGGTTTTTTATTTGCCGCCCGATGCAGATAATTTGGAGCAGCGACGAAAGCAGTCACCAGCGCGGGTTGGTCCCGCCTTTCGTTGCAAGTCCTCGCGTGAAGCGAACAAAGCGCCGCTCC
>CAMLEF010000483.1 GCA_946478675.1 uncultured Flavobacteriales bacterium
CGGGTAACCTCACCATTCCCGTTACCTCCACTACCGGCACGACACTCATGCGGGTAATCTGCATGGAAACGGGCACGCCGTCCAGCATCACTCCCTGCGGTTCCTACGGATGGGGCGAAACGGAAGATTACTACATCAACATCATCCCGGCTTCCCCGATCGATCTGGGCGTAACGGCCCTGCTCAATCCGCACACGACCGGTTGCCACAGCGCAACAGATTCTGTCCAGGTAACGATCAAGAACTACAGCACCAACACGATCGACTTCTCCGTTGACCCGGCATCCGTTAATGTAAGCGTAACCGGTGTTAACCCGACGGTATTTACCCCGGTCGTCATCAACAGCGGCACGCTCGTTACCAACGCGACGATGAACGTTGTGATCTCCACCACCTACAACATGAGCGCAGTCGGCAACTACACCTTCAGCGCATGGACCTCACAGCCTTCTGACGGCAACCCTACGAATGACTCGCTCGTTCCGACGGTGTCCATCGACGTTTCCGGCGGTGTGGCGACGGTTTCCCCGTCACCGAGCTGCTCGGGAAGCGCAGTGACGCTTTCTGTTGCTGGTCAGACCAACGGCGGCACGATCCAGTGGCAGTCTTCACCGGACAACAGCACGTGGTCGAACATCGCCGGTGCTACCACCAACCCGTACGCTGATATCCCGGCTGCTACGCCGACCTACTATCGCGCACTCGTTTGCGGTACGGATTCTTCTACTTCCGATACGGCAGTTACGATCTCCGTCGCTCCGCCGACCACCATCGGTGACACGCGTTGCGGCCCCGGCACCGTTAACCTGTCTGCAAGCGGCTCCGGCACGCTCGACTGGTACACGGCTCCGACCGGCGGCACATCCGTCAACACGGGCACGACCTACGCTACTTCCGTAACGACGACGACGACTTACTACGTTGAAAATACGTACACGTCATCCGGCCCTGCAGGCACGCCGGCAACGCCGACCTGCTACCCGAACTACAGCTTCGCGTGCTCGTCCAACGACTACATCAACAACTTCTCGACGACCGGCGGTATCACGAACATCTCGAACCTGAACACGGGATGCAACGGTTCTTCACCGACCAACACGACGTTCTTCCCCGCACAGGTAGTGACCTGCGCTCCGGGCAGCTCGTTCGACATCGCGGTTCAGTCCGGCGCTTCTTTCGGACAGGGCTTCCACATGTGGATCGACTACAACAACGACGGCGACTTTTCCGGTGCCGGCGAAGATGTATGGCTTTCGGCTTCTTCGAACACCACGGTGAACACCGGTACGATCACGGTTCCGAGCAACACCGCCCCGGGCCCGAAACGTATCCGCGTGATGTGCCGTTACGCAACGGTTCCGGCCTCTACCGATTACTGCCTCTCCAGCGCAAGCTTCGGTGAAGTGGAAGAATACACGCTGAACGTTACCGTATTCTGCACCTCTACCCGTACGCCTGTTACCGCAACGATCACTCCTCCGCCGGCGATGAACGTTACGGCTGTCAACGCACAGCTTTGCGGTAACGACTCTACGCTGCTCACGATTTCCAGCGGCAGCCCGGATTACGTCTTCACCTGGTCACCGGCAGCTAACCTGAACACCACCACCGGTGATACGGTTATGTTCCACCCGGCGAACGCAGGCAACTACAGCTTCGTAGTTACCGCAATCGACACGGTAACCGGCTGCACCAACGCGGATACGATCTCCGGCCTCAGCCGCAACGTTCCGCCGACGGTTATTGCATCCGCAAGCAACGACTCCATCTGCCGCGGCGACACGGTAACCCTCGTGGGCGGCCAGCCGAACGCTATCGTTCCGATCACCACCGGCAACGTGCTGAACACGACCTCTACCTACCCGGCGCCTTATGGTAACTGGTACGGTGGCGCTCACCACCAGATGCTCATCCTTGCTTCGGAACTGACCTCTGCAGGTCTCACTGCAGGTTACATTTCCGGTCTCGCCTTCCAGGTCACCAACATCGGTACTTCTGCTCCGCTGCAGAACTTCACGATCGACCTGGCACAGACGAACGTAACGTCGATCACGACCTGGCAGAACGCTGCCTTCCAGACGGTTTATACGAACGCTTCGTACATGCCGGCGGTTGGTGTGAACATTCACAACTTCAGCACTCCGTTCTACTGGGATGGTGTTTCGAACATCCTTGTTCAGACCTGCTTCAACAACCTGAGCTTCTCGCAGAACTGCGTGATGCGCCAGACGGCCACGGCTTTCAGCTCTACGGTTTACTACCGCAACGACAACGAGCCGGGCGTTTGCTCGAACACCGCTGTTACCGGCACCGCATTCCAGCGCCCGAACATCGCGTTCCTGCGCAGCTATGCAAGCTGGACCTATAACTGGGTTCCGTCTGCAACCATCGCGAACCCGACCGTTCAGAACGCTTCTGCAGTTCCGTCTGCAAGCACGCTGTACATCGTTACGGTTACCGACACCCTTACGGGCTGCACCGGCACCAACCGGTCTGCTAATAGGAGCAGGTGTTCCAATATAAATTGATTTAACCGTTTCGACATTTTGCAAAGAATCG
>CAMLEF010000484.1 GCA_946478675.1 uncultured Flavobacteriales bacterium
CGCCGGAATCGGTGAATTCGATAACGTAATTGTAGGTAACGTCGGGCAGCTCAGCGCCATTGTTGGTGGCGGCCCAGTTGTTCATGTAGCCTTCCTGTTCGAAAACCTGCATGCCGTTACGGTTGTAGATCGTGACTTTGTTGTTCGGGTAGAACTCGATGTTCTGGATGTTCCAGACGTCGTTGTATCCGTCGCCGTTCGCCGTAATCAGGTTCGAGATGATCACGTTGTAATCTTTCACGAAGGTGACCATCACAGCGTCCGTATCAGAACAGCCGTTCACGTCGGTGACCGTCAGCGTATACGTTAACGTGTAAGGCGGCGTGCAGGTCGGCATGGCAACCGTCGGGTCGCTCAGTCCTACCGTCGGCGTCCAGGAGTAGAAGGCGCCGCCGCTGCCGGTGAGCACGATCGAAGATCCTGCGCTGACCGTCGTGTCGAGGCCTGCAGAAGCTACCGGGCGCGGGATCACCGTCACATCGACCGAATCAGCCGAGGTGCAACCCGTGATCGTGTCGGTAACCGTCACGAGGTAATTGCCGGCGATGGAAGCGTAGATCGCATTCACCGTTGCGCCGGTATTCCAGAGGTAATGATTCTGCGGCATCGAAGCTGCGCTCAGCATCACGCTGTCGCCGTTGCAAAGCGTCAGGCTGCCGGAAGCGGTGATCGAAGAAGAAGGCAGCGCATTCACGACTGCAGTTCCCGTCGCCGTATCGGAGCAACCGAGGTTGGAAACGACGATGAGCGTTACGTTGTAGGTGCCGGGAGCAGCGTAGTTGTTGACCGGGTTCGCAGCCACCGAAGCGTTGTTGTCGCCGAAATCCCAGCTGTGGAACTGCAGGCCGCCGGAAGCGATCGTGGTATTGTCGGTGAACATCGTTGCATTGCCGTCGCAAACCGTCGTCGCAGTAAAGCCGGCAACCGGTTTCGGGTAAACGATCACTACACCGACGCTGGAAGTATCAACCGGGCAAGCCGGGCTGTTCACGATGACGTGATAATAAACCGTGTCGGTCGGGTTGTTCCAGGATTGCGTAGCGGTGTTGTTGGCCGTAAATGTCCAGTTCACACCGTCTGCTGAAGTTTCCCAGGCGAGAATGTTGCCCGTGTAACCCGTGAGCGTAAGCGTTCCGCTGCCGGTGCCTTCGCAAACAGCCGTGCTGCCGCTAACCGTTCCGGGAACCGTGTTCGGGGAAACCGTGATCGTATCGATCGAAGAATATTGTGCGGGGGCGCAAACGCCGCTCAGCACTACCGCGCGGTAGTACGTGGTCTGCGTCAGGTTCACGTACATCATGGAATCCGTCGTGTTCGCGAGTGTGATCCAGTTAAAGCCGTCGGTGGAATACTGCCAGCTTTGTACGGTGCCGGTATCACCGGTGAGGTAGATCGTGCCGCTGTTGGTGCCGGAGCAAACGATCGCGTTCGGAGAAGTCGTACCGCCCACCGTAGCCGGATCAACATTAATCACCGCTACCGTCGAAGTGTCCATGCCGCAGGCGCCACTGGTCAGGATCGCGCGGTACCAGGTGGTGTCGGCCAGGTTCGTGTAGGTTTCCATCGCCGTCGTGTTGCCGTCCGGCGTCCAGGTGATTCCTCCGTCATTGGAAGTTTCCCAGGTAACGATCGTGCCGGAATAACCGGTCAGCGTAATGGTTCCGTTGTTGCTGGTAGCGCAAACCGAAGCGCTGCCGGAAGCCACGCCGCCATTCACCATCGCATCGACGGTGATGACAGCGGTATCGGAAACGACAGACGGGCAAACGCCGTTACCGACGCGGACGCGGTACATCGTGGTCTGCATCAGGTTGAGGTACGCCTGCGAAGTAGTCGTGTTGGCGATGTTGATCCAGGTCACGCCGCCGTCGGTGGAATATTCCCAGCCGATGACATTGCCGGTGTGGCCGCTGAGGGTCAGCGTACCGTTGTTGCTGCCGGCGCAAACCGTATCATCCATCGTAACCGTTCCGCCTACAGAAGGCGCATCCACCGTAATCGTTACGATCGTAGAGGTGTCGCTCGGGCAAACGCCGCTGTTCACGATCACATGATAAAGCGTCGTGTCGGTGAGGCCGGAATAGTTGTAGGTATTCGAAGTGTTGGCGATCGGTGACCAGGTCACGCCGTTGTCGATGGAGCTTTCCCACTGGGCGACCGTTCCGCTGAAGCCGACAAGCGTAAGTGTCCCTGCGTTCGACGCGCCGCAAACGGTGGCGTTGGAGTACAACGTACCTCCTACTGCCTGCGGGTTGATCGATATGGTTGCCTGTGCCGAATACGCCTGCGAGCAAACGCCGCTCTGCACCAGCGCACGATAGATCGTCGCCGTTGCGAGGTTGCTGTACGATTGCGAGTTCGTCGTATTGCTGACCGTGATCCAGGTTACGCCGCCGTCGGTGGAGTATTCCCACTGGAGAACGCTGCCTGTAGCGCCAACCAGCGTAAGCGTGCCGGTATTGATGCCGCTGCACACCGTATCAGCCGAAGGAGAGATCGCACCGCCAACAGTTAAAGGGTCAACGATAACCGTATCCGGCGC
>CAMLEF010000485.1 GCA_946478675.1 uncultured Flavobacteriales bacterium
AAACTTTACGGACGAGCGGAGGGAATTCCCGTCGTGGAAAGCAGTGCGTGAGATCTAATTGAACCACAATAGGAACATAGACGCACATAGCTTGTTTTCTATGTTTCTATGTTCCTATTGTGGTAAAAAAAACATTCCCCCCGCAGCCTGCTGTTTCCTCCTGTCATCACCACAAAAAAACAAATCCCAAACTCACAGGAGAATTTGGGATTCGGAATTTGCTCTGCAAAACTTTTAATCGTGGATGATCACCTTCTCGATCGTGTCGCCCTGGCGGATGCTGTCGAGGACGTCGAGACCTTCCGTCACTTTGCCGAAGCAGGTGTGGTTGCGGTCGAGGTGCGCCGTCTGGTTGCGGCTGAGCACCACGAAGAACTGGGAACCTCCCGTGTTGCGGCCCGCGTGCGCCATCGAAAGAACGCCTTTGTCGTGGTACTGGTTGCCGCCGTCGAGCTCGCACGGGATTTTATAGCCCGGTCCGCCCGTTCCCGGTATGCCGGTTGCGCCTTCGCGCGTATTCGGGCAGCCGCCCTGGATCACGAAACCCGGGATGACGCGGTGCCATTTCAGTCCGTCGTAAAAACCGCTTTTCGCAAGCTTGATGAAGTTGGCGACCGTTCCCGGTGCGTCTGCTTCGTAAAAGGACGCTTTCATCGTTCCTTTATTCGTAATGATTTCTGCTGTAGCCATAAGATTGTGTTAAACCGGGAAACCGGCGGGATGTGTGATTAGCGCGACAAATATCGGAAAAGCGACGGGCGGCTGTCAAATTTTTTGCCGTGTGAAAATCCAAAAAATCAAAAAGGCATTTTCCAGCCTGTTCGAGCGAAGTCGAGAACCTTTCGCATTCCAATGCAACAGGTTCTCGACTCCGCTCGAACAAACGGGGTGATTCTCAATACGCCGGCGGCAAGCAGCTTTTCTTCTGCAATTCTAAAAGATAAAATGCCACGAAGACACAAAGGCACGAAGAAGCGTTTTTCTATCCTTATTGTCTTAGTGCCTTTGTGGCAAAAAAAAACAGCAACTGCATCAATACGCCAGCGGCACCAGCTTTTCTTCCTCCGTGTGGTTTACGATCTCATCCTGCGTGGCGCGGCGCAGCCAGCGGATCGATTCGTAATCGCCGTGCGAGGTGATGTTGTACGGCGCTTCGTCTTCGGGAAAAAGTTCCGGGAATTCTGCAATGCAGATGGAACGGTGCGCGGGTAAAATATCCGGCGGCAATCGTACGGGAAGCACGAACCGCGGCTGGCCGGTCTTCGAATATTCCACCAGCTCGATCGCCAGCGGAATGTTGCTCGTGTTGATGAGGTAATGCGATTCGTTCTCCCGCGTTTTGATCGTCACTTTTTGCCCGTCAGGCGCGGTGTAAACGGTGCTTCCGAAAATCACGAGATGCGTGCGCCGCAGCTCCGGCGTGATCACGAGCACTTCGTACATCATTAACGCTTTCATCGTGGCCGCCAGCAGCAATCCCGGGATCAGCCCGAAAAACCAGAGCCGCTTCGGCAATACGCCATAACGGACCAAGCCGAAGGTCGTGACCGCAGCGACGACAACCGTGAGCGCCGCAAGAAAAAGATAAGCTGCTGTAGCGGAAAGGATCATCAGCTTAATTCGCGAACCGCATAACCGCTTCGTACATCGCCTGCGGATTGTCCGCGTGCACCCAATGACCGGCGTTCGGGATCGTCACGATTTCCGAGGAAGGGAAAATGCGTTTGATCTCCGCGAAGTCTTCGTCTTTGATATAGTGCGAGCGGTCGCCGCGGATGAACAGCGTTTCCACGTCGCAGGGCGCGGGAGAATCGGTCGCTTCGGAAACGACGCTCAGCTTGCGGTCGATCACGTCGAGGTTGAAACGCCAGGCGAGGTGCTTGCTGCCGTCGGTTTCGTCTTTCCAGGAAAGATTCTTCAGCAGGAACTGGATCGTTCCGTTGTCGAGGTTTTGCTGTGCGAGAATCGCTTCCGCTTCTTTGCGCGAAGACAGTTTTCCAGGCTGCACTTTCAGCAGCGCATCGACAACGTTGCGGTTGTGCTCCGCATATTTTTTCGGCGCGATATCGGAAACGATCAGCTTCGAAAGCGCCTGCGGAAAATCGAGCGCGAGCCGCATGCCCACTTTACCGCCCATCGAATGGCCGAGCAGCACGACTTCCTGCAGCTTCTCGTCACCGAAAAATTCGATCACGTCTTCCGCCATCACCGTATAATCGAATTCCTCCGCGTGCGGCGACTGGCCATGGTTGCGCAGATCGAGCGTATAAACAGTAAACGATTCCGCCCAGCGTTTCGCCAGCGAATTCCAGTTGTCGGAAATGCCGAAGAGTCCGTGAAGAATAACCAGCGGTTTGCCGGAACCTGCTTTTCGCGAGAAGAGATGCATACGCAAAGGTACCGCCTTTGAAATTAGTCGGCTTGCCCCGGTAATATCGCAGTTGAATTTCCCCGTTGGTTCGAATTTCCCCGTTTGTTCGAGCGAAGTCGAGAACCTTTCGCATTGGAATGGAAAAGGTTCCCGACTC
>CAMLEF010000486.1 GCA_946478675.1 uncultured Flavobacteriales bacterium
TGAGACCGCCGTGTGCTGGAGGTTGCGGACTTCCACATGGCTATAGCCAATGCCCGGCGCCGGGAAGAACATTTCACCGACTGGTTCTTCAAGGTAGCTTTCGTCATCCGGCACCAATCGCTTTTCTTCGCTGAAGAACACCGGCTGCCGGAACGGATTCTCGTCGCCACCCGCCTGCGGTTCGTAAGAAGCTACACCGCTGCTGATCGTTTGTCCGCTTTCTGTTGTGGTATAAGAATAGGTTTGCCCGTATTCGGCATCATTGGGCGTATAACCGGAATTGGAAGTCATCGCTTTCCAGTTGTCGCCGATAGTAATGGATTTTACCCGTGATCCACCGCCGAGCTTTTTACCGTACGGTGAGTTCAAACGGATCCACGACTTTTGTGTAACGGCGTTCATGCCGTATCCTTTGTTTCGTATCGTTTTGTTCGGACCAAGGAAAGTCTGGTAGATGTTCAGGAAGAAGCTCGAGTTGGCAAGCGCCTGTAACGTTTGCTCTACGGTGTTTCCCTGCGGATCGGGTTGGTTCCATACTTTTCGCGGAAGCTGCAAACGGCCGTACTGCCAGGTCGCTTTGCTGATGGGGTTGCACGCATCGGAACCCTGACGGTCACCGATTGGAACTGTTTTCAATTTCAGCCAACCGTACTCATAGTTTCCGCCTGACAGGCCGGCCCCGCCGAAACCTCCGCTCGCGTTGTCGTCGATGTCGAAATACCCCGACACGTATTCGTAATCGTTGTTGTTGGTGACGTCGGCAAGGAAACGGAAATATATATTCTGCAGGTTGCCGCCGAGATAATTATTGTAAATAACGTCCCGGATACTTCCGGAAGCTACAGGTGTTTTCAGCTTGAAGTAGACGTAATAAGATTTGCTGTTGTAATTGCCGGATGTCATCAGGGGCACTCGCGCAGGCGAGGCTCCCGCAGTGCCGGATTTGCCATCAGGCGAGGTGCCTGTTCCATCATACACGTAAACATCGGTTACTTTAAACATCTCGTCAGCCTTGCGGTCCTGGACGTAGGCGTAGTCATCCGATTCATACTGGACTTTGATGGATGAACCCGACGGCAAATCGATTTTTGTAAGCGCCCATGCCGAAGCATACTTATTGGCCGATGCGGTATCCTGCAGGACATACGGATATTCGCCGGTAGTCAATGAATCGAGATTGCCGCAACTCGAAGAAGTCACATTGGGTTTGTAATTACCCCAACGATCGTAGCCTTTCAGATTATAGGAGTAATTGACATCGGCAACGCCGTCGAAATTGCGATCGGCATAATGAAACTGGTACGGGCTCAGTTTTGCTTTGTACGACCGGCCATAGGTAAAATAGATCTTCGTAAGCGTAAGCTTGCCGCTGCCGTTTGCGGGACTGCGATTGGGAATGCCGGGGCAGAGGCTGTAGTCATATTCAAAATGAACGGTTTTGATCGGTGTTGCCGACGTGCCATGCGCATCATAATCCGGTTTTGAATAGAGATCGATACGGTCCAGCTTTTTCAGCGCGGTTCCGCCGACTGAACCGTTTTCTCCCGTAACGCCATAACCATCTTCGCGATTCGTCAACGTGAAGACCGCAACGTAATTTTTCGTTTCAATGGAAGTGAGGTACCAGATTTCTTTTTCGCCGTAGACATAGTTGCCTTTGTCATCGGTCGGGTCGGATTTCAGGCCTTCGTTATAGTTGGCGCTGTTGGTTCCCATTGGCGTGCGCCATTTGAAGGAAGAGTCACTTTTTGTGTAATTGAATTTTGTGTAAGTGCCAAGATCTCCTTTGCTGGGACCTTCGATGGTGTCATAATCCACGTAGTCGGGAGAAATGATGGCCGTCAGCAAATACGAGTGCGCGTAAGCGGGTGTTTCTGTGCTGCTGAAATAATTGTCGATGCCGAGCGCATTATCTGTGCTGTTATCGCCGGTAGAATAAGTGACGAGCCCGGTGCTGCAATTGTGCGTGCGTCCCTGTACATTGAACGAAACTTCCCGCTGGCGAACGTTGTATGCCGGCAATCCATAAACGTAGCGGGCGCCGTCTGCGCGTACTACTGAAATTTCGCCGATGTGATGTTGCTGCATTTGATCGCCCTCGGTAGTTGCCGGATCATAAGCGGCCATCGACGCGTGCGTGTGCTTCAGGATTTTCGGCTGCAGTGCATCGTCGGCCATGGAGAATGGCAGGTAAGCGATCGGTTGATTGCGTTTCTGTCGCGAGGAACGGTAATTATTAGCGGGGATGGATACGGAATGAGTAGAGCCATCCGTATAGATGCGCTTGAGCATAGTGCCGGAGTGTACATCCATATAAGGCGCGCCGGGATCCTGCAATGAAAGACGCACAGGATCAGATTCGCCTGCCGTAGTAAAGAGCGAAGGGTCGGAATCCACGGCATGCTCACCGGCCTGCTTGAAGTACCACGGTTCAAAGAGCGGATTTGTGCCGTTGGGTGATGTACGGAAAGTGAGCAGGGAAGAAGAATTATCATCTCCCGACCATTTGCCGGAAGTCGTTC
>CAMLEF010000487.1 GCA_946478675.1 uncultured Flavobacteriales bacterium
ATTGGTGCTTGGAGGTGCTGGAGTATAAGAAGCGTAAAGGAAACGAAAAAGCCCCGCTTTTCCATTGAGAAAGCGGGGCTTTTCCTGAAGAAATTGACAGGCTGCCGGAGCAGCGGATGAGCGGTTAGAATCCGACTTTCGGCGTGGTCTTCTGCTCGATCAGGATACCGAGGCAGGCTGCATCAGCTGTTTTCCCTTTTTTCGGGCCGGAGCCGGGAATGGTGATCGTGATGAACATGTTGCGCGTCGTTTCACAGGAGAATTCCATGTGGCTCGATTTGTTGTCGGTAGCGTTGTCGTACAACACTTCGCCGGTGGTAGCGTCGGAGAGCACCATGCCGATCTGATCGCCGAGCGCAGGATCCGCGCAGAGGGAGATCGAATAATCGAAGCCGGAATAGGCGATGAACTTCAGCTTGGAAGTCGTGCCCTGTGCGAACACGCCGCTTTTCGACTGCGAGTTGTAGATGAATCCTTCTTCGGAAGCCTGGCTGCAGCCGGCCTGGCGGTGGTAGGTGACACACGGCGCCTGCGAATACACCGGGAGATTGAGGCCGACCATTGCGGCGAGCATGACGTAGGTTGACAGCTTTTTCATGGGATATGGATGGAAAAGGTGTTGCGGGTTAATTACTGGGCGGTAACGAAGCTGTTACGGATCTCGGCGATTTTCGCTTTGATCTTTTCGAACTGTTCTTTGGTGATGGTGGTCTTGGAGCCGCCGCCGATCACGCGTTTGCCATTCTTCATGGTCATGCCGCTGCCGGAAGTGGTCTGGATTTCATCGAACAGTTTCTTGAGGTCGCTGAGCTGGGCCGTTACGCCTTTCACGTCTTCGTTGGAGTTGTACTGGCTCATGAATTCGATCAGGTTGCCGAGCGACAGCTTCTGGTCGGCGATGCGTTCAACGGTGGTTTTGTCTTTGTCGAAGTCTTTAACCATGTTGCTCATCAGGTAAACGCTCTCCACCCAGCCACCTGCGAGCATAAGGCTGAGATCTGCGCCACGTTCGCTGTTGTTAAGGTCGTCGAAAGCATTCAGGTAAAGATCGCTCGAGATAGCGACCAGCGAATCTGCATTCTCCAGGTTTTTGTTGATGCGGTCGCGATCGGTCTCCGACATCTTCGTGGCAACGTTGAGCTTGGTGCCGATCTTTGCGCACGTGATGAAGTAGGGCGATACTTTGCCTTTGCCTCCGAAAGTGGAGCAGTACAGCAGGTCAGCAGAATATATGCCAAGATTCAGCGACTGTGCTTTTTTGCTGTTGTACTTGTCGAGGTTATCCGCGGGATTCAGCAAGTTGATGTCTGCATTCGCCGAGTTCGCGGTTTTGATGAACGCAAACATTTCACTCGGGGAAGGCACGCCCGCCGGGAGCTCTTTCGGAACGGTATCGTTCGCATGCTGCGCAGTGGAATCCGCCAGGGAATCTACCGGCGTCTTGTCCGAATCGTCGTTGCTGCAGGATTGAAATGAGAACACGAGTGCGGCGGCCGGAACAAGCAGTACTGCCGGCAGGAAGCGTTGTTTCATAGGATTGGAATATCGTTCTGAAAATGTGGTTTCAGCAAAAATAGTCTTTTTTCTATTCGCACTACAGGCGGGAAGTTTCCAGTGGCGATTGCAGCGGCAGGCTGCTTTCGTGCTGCTCATTCGGCCTGCAGTTGTCAGTCTTCAGTCTGCGGAAGGCAACCGTTTCCCCATTGACAACGTTAAACGACTGCTAACTGCCGACTGCAAACCGCTACTTTTACAGACATGCGCCTGCTGCTTCCGACTGCTTTTTTACTGCTGCTGTTTTCATGCGGACAACAAAAGCCGAAAGGCCCGACCCGTGCGGAGCGTGCGCGTGATTACAACGACCGGATCATCACGATCCACGATTCGGTGTTCGCAGCGCGGAACAACATGGCTACGGAGATCGGGTCGAAACCGATCGGTGATGCGCGGAAGATGCTGGGGCAATTTCTTGTTACGGTTAATCGCTGGCAGGATACGCTGCGCGCGATGCCGGATTTCGAAGGCGACTCCACGCTGCGCCACGCCGCCTGGGAATTGCTCGACGCTTACAAAAGCGAATCGTCGCACCTGAACAGCATGCTGCCGATTTTATATACGGAAGATGCCATTGATACGCTGCTTTTCCCCGACAGCATCGCCCCGCCTGATTCGCTCGATCCGAATGAGCAGCTGGCGGAAACGTACCAGGCGATCCAACGCAAAGCCGACGCTTCTTTCAAAGCGCTCGATAATTTTTACACCGTGCAGCAGCTCTTCGCGCTGAAGTTCGGATTCCGCCTGGCGGTGAGTAGTCCGCCGGAATCGAAGTGAGGAGAGGGGGGCGGGAAGTCGCAGAAAATCTGAAATAAGAGGATACCGTAGAGCACGGGGAAAATATGCAAGACGCGAAAGGTTTTAAAAACCTTTCGCGTTTTGCGCGTGCGCACACGTGTATCCCGTATGCGCGAGGACGTAGTCCGGATAACAGTAGGTGTTTTCAA